>JAKLIU010000285.1 GCA_022709445.1 Spirochaetota bacterium
CGCTCATCGAGGCGCGCACCGCCCGCTGGGAAGAGCTGGCCGAACTGATGGAAAGGTGATTCCCATGGAACAGGACGCGCGGATGCTGGAACTGGAAACGAGGCTCATGTACCAGGAACGCACCATAACCGAACTGGGCGAGCTGGTGGCCGCCCAGGAGGGCCGCATCCGGCGCCTGGAGGATGCCCTGCGCAGCGTCGCCTCGCGCGTCAAGGACCTGTCCGAGGACAAGTCTCCGCTCTCCATGCCCCACGAACGGCCCCCGCACTATTAGGCGAGGCTATGGACAACGGGCTTGGGCGGTGCGACACTATCCATTGGATATAAAAGTTCGATAACCGAGGCACGGCATGGACATCTCCCCGCTCATCAAACGCTATGAAGACAGGATACAGACAGGCAGCTACTTCTCGCTCTCCATGTTCTGCGATTTCAGCTACCTGTTCCCGCTCTCCCTGCTGGTGCTCCGCGAGATCAGCGACAACACGGAAGCGCACCTCGACTCGATCGATGCCCTGAGCGGCTGCATCGCGCGCATCAACGAGGCGACGGACCTGTCGGCCTTCTACTCCTCGGCGATCTCCATGCTCGTCACGCCCTTCTATTTCAGCGAGCTGATCATCCTGGACAGGAAGCAGGAGATCTCCAACTCCTCGAGGATGGGGTTGTGCAACCATGCGTCGTCCGACATACGCGCGTCCATGGGCGACGTGGTCTGGATAGTCAAGGACAGGGTCGAACCGGAGGTGCTGTACGAGGCGGCGAAGAAGAACGTGACCAGGCCGCTCGCCTACAACTACGGCTACCTGGCCTTGCTCGCCTACCTGACGGCGCGTCGCCCCGAGGTTTCCGGGGAAGCGGGCCTTCTCCTGCGATCCGCGGAGGTGGCCGAGTGCTGCCTGGTCAAGGACGGCGCGGCCGGGATCGACCCGGATACCCTGATGGCCGGATACGACGAGTACCTCGGTTCGTACCTGGACGGTTTCCTGGAAAAGCAGTGCGCCGGCCGGGAGTCGCCGAGAGCCTCGGCCTGAACGCTTCGCGGCCGCGGACAGCGCCCCGGCCGCGTCTCAGGCCGACAGCCTGCGGAACACGCCGGCGAAGCGCAGGGCGAAGACGTACCAGGGCACGAGCGACACCAGCGAGAACACCAGTCCCAGGGTCCCTGCCGTCGACGGCACGGTCATGAAGAAGCCGGCGACCAGTCCCCAGACCGCGGTGGCCCTGCCGTACTCGGGGCTCCCGAGCATCAGGAACGACACGACCAGCAGGGTGATGCCGTTGAGCACGTAGTAGGCGTCGAAGGCGGTTCCCTGCCACCCGAGGAGCATCGCCTTGCCGGCGGCCAGGAGCATGATCCTGGAATCCGGGTCCGTGGCTGCGGCGTACTCGCCGGACAGCTTGAGGAGCTCGAAGGTCCGGTTCGACGATATGTAGGCCGCTATTCCCACGACGCCCAGGAGCAGCGCCGCCTGCAGGAGGCCCTTGTCCAGGCGCTTGAGCGAATGGTAGAAGGCCAGGTAGATGAGCAGGATCAGGACATTGTTGACCATGAGGAAAAAGTCCGCGTGGAAGAATCCGGCCAGGGGATTCGCGCGCATGAGCGAGAACCAGGCGGCGGTGTCCGCGGGCATGGGCCACAGGGCGAAGGCCGCGATCTGCAGCGGGATGATGACCAGCATGGCGACGGTCGCCGCGAATGCCATCCTGTATACGCTTGCGTTGTTTTCTGTTTGTTTTTCCATATCAGTTCCTTCCGGCGGGAAAGTATACCCGCGCGGCGTGGCGTCGGCAACGTGTTTCCGCGGCTCGGCTTGACTTTATGATCGTGGCGCGATATAGCTGTGGGTGTTACTTTCGAGAGGGCGCCTAGGGTTCCTCCCGCGACCGCGGCCGCACGCCGCGCCTCGCCGGGGTTGAGACCGAGCGGCGCCGGCGGCCGCGTGTCGGCCGCGACACCCACGGGATAAAAGCCCGAGGACGGAGTCTCGATCGATTCGGGGCCCCGTCGTCGCCGCATCCCGCGCATTTCCGCGCGGGACCGCCCGTCGTCAACGCCCCGCGACCGCGGAGGCTTCCATGCCGGCCATCGTATCAGACCGTCTCAGCAAGACCTTCTCCCTGCGCGTCCGCCCGTCCGGCAAATTCGCGGCCCTGCGCGGCGCGTTCCGGCCGGAGGTCCGCGCCGTGGAGGCCGTCAAGGATGCGTCCTTTTCAGTGGAGGAGGGCGAGGTGGTCGCCTTCCTGGGACCCAACGGCGCGGGCAAGTCCACCACCATCAAGATGCTCACCGGGATACTGCAGCCCTCGGGCGGCAGGGCCGTCGTGCTCGGCCTGGACCCGTCCCGCGAGCGCAAGCGCCTGGCCTGGTCCATAGGCTCGGTGTTCGGCCAGCGCAGCCAGCTCTGGTTCCACCTGCCCCCGAGCGACTCCTTCCGCCTCCTGGGCGCGGTGTACGAACTGGAGCCGGCCGTGCTGGCGCGGCGCACCGCCGAGCTCTCCGAGCGCTTCGGGCTGGGGGAGTACTTCGACGTGCCGGTGCGCAAGCTCTCCCTGGGCCAGCGCATACGCTGCGAGCTGGCGGCCAGCCTCCTGCATGCGCCCCGGGTGCTCTTCCTGGACGAGCCGACCATAGGCCTGGACGTGGTTGCGCGCAAGGAGATCCGGACCCTCTTGGCGGAGCTGAACAAGCGCGACCGCGTGACGGTCTTCCTCACCAGCCACGACATGGGCGACATCGAGAAGGTGTGCAAGCGCGCCATCATCATCCACCACGGGCAGGTGGTGGTGGACGAATCCATGAAGGACCTCAAGCACCGCGCCCTGGCGCGCAAGTACGTGGGCGTGCGCTACGCGGAGCCGGTGGACCTGGAACTGCCGGGCCTCTCGCCGGTCAAGCGCACCGAGCTGGGCGCGCGCTACGAGGTGGACACCCGCAGGCACAGCCTCCGCGAGGTGGTGAAGGCCCTGGCCGAGCGCGGCGAGCTGGAGGACATCACCGTGGAGGACGAGC
>JAKLIU010000286.1 GCA_022709445.1 Spirochaetota bacterium
GCGCGGCATCCCGGATCGCCTCAGCGGTCCCGTCGCGGAACGCGATGTCCAGGAGCTCCACCTGGAAGCGGCGGGCCAGGGGCGTCCAGTCGCCGCGGGCGGACTCCAGTCCCTTCACGTCCACGGAGCGCGTGCCGTCCGGGTTCACGAGGAGACCGGCGTAGCCCTTGGCCCGGCCCTTGGGAGCCGGCAGCGCGGCGGCCAGCCCCACGGCCCCTGCCCGTTCCAGCTCCTCCCGCAGGCGGGCCGTCCGGTCGCCCCGGAGGCGCGGGATCAGGAAGCGCGCATACAGCTTGTCAAAGCGCAGGTCCAGGCGGCTCTCCACGTTCCAGCGTCCCGCGACCAGGACTGCCAGGTCCGCACTGGCGCCGGCGGCCAGCTCCGCGCCCAGGCGCATCGCCTCCCCCGCGTTAGAGACAACCCCTGGCCCGGCCAGCACGAACACGGAATCCGTGTCCCCGTACAGCACCTCGTAGCCGCGGGCGGAGAACCAGTCCCGGGTAGCCTTCAGGATCTCCTGCCCGAATCCGGTGATGGCCCCGGACAGCCGGTCGTCCGCCCAGGGGCAGCCCGGCGAACCAAGCACTCCGTAAAAGGAATTCTGGAGGATCTTGAGGACATAGGCCCGGTTTTCGTCCCCGGCCTCCAGGGCCAAAGCCCGGAGGGCCGTCCACTCGTCCACGATGGCCGGAAGAGCGCCACGTTCGCGGGAAAAGCGCGCGCCGTTGGGCGCTTCGATGGCGTCCGCGCCTGCCCGAACCATGGCCACCGGGTCAATATTGAAGGTCCGGATGATGGAGGGGTACAGGGAGCGGAAGTCGAACACCAGGACACCCTCAAAGAGCCCGGGCCGCGGATCCAGGATCAGCCCGCCCGCCGCGCCGCCCACGACCGCCCCGCCCGGAGGAGCCGGCAGCACGCCGCGCCCGCGCAGGGCCAGGCCGTAGACCCGCTCGAAGGCCGGCACGCTGGTCCAGGCCCGTTCCAGGTCCAGTCCCGTGAGCGCCGAGCGCAGGCGGGTCAGTTCGCCCATGCCCGAGCGCTCCAATATGGCCAATGGCAGCTCCGCGTCCCGCAGGCAGTAGGCCGCGTAGGCGGACGGGTCGCGCCGGAGCAAGTCTTCCAGCTCGTCCAGCTTTTCCGGCCCGCTGGCGGCCAGGAGCTTCCCCTCTCCCAGCACGGCCCGCGCCACGGTCTCCAGGCGTTGGTCCTCCCAGCGGGCCTTGGCCGAGCGCATCACCTTCATGGCGTCCACGCAGCGGCGGCCCTCCAGCACGGCCAGGGTGCGCTGGCCGGGGCTCTCCAGGATGCGGAGCGGAGCCTCGGTCCGGCCAGCGTCGAAGCCCAGGCCGAGCGCCCGGGCCCGCTCCGCGATCACCCGCAGGTCAAAGTCCACCACGTTCCAGCCGGTCAGGACATCGGGATCCCAGTCCACGATCGCGTCGCGCGCCGCCGCCAGGAGCTCCCGCTCGCCCGGCACGGCAATCGCCCCGGTGACGGAACCGGACGCCGTCACGAAGGAGGCGCGCCGTTCGCCCATGGCCAGGGCGCAGGCCGTCACCATTCCCTCGCGCGAAGTCTCTATGTCCAGGGACAGCCAGCGCAGGGGAGCGGTCTCGCCGGCGGGGCAGGGCAGTACGGTCGGATCGCGGAACGCCAGGTCCACGCGTTTGCCCGGCCGCGCCTCGCCCTCCAGGGACAGCCCGGAGCGCAGGCCACGCTCGGCCAGGTACTGGTCGGCGGCCTTCTCCCCGGCTCCCCAGCAGGGGATCCCCGCGGCCGCTATCCGGGAAGCCAGGGCCTTGCGCCCGCGGTCGGGAGTCCGGATGACGGCGCATGGCCGGCCGTCGGGCAAGGCCAGGGCGGAGGCCTCTCCACGCGCCTCGAAGCCGGCGCCGGCCGCCAGCTCCAGGACGCGGCCCACGGCGTCGGAGGGCAGGTACAGGGCCGGCCTGAACCGGTCGTCCACGGCGGCGAAGGACCTGCCGTCCAGGGCCCGGCCGGCCAGGAGCAGCCGGCCGCTGGCGTAGTCGGTCCAGGCGTGTACCAGCCATCCTTCAACGCGTTCCATGGCTGCATGCTAGCACCCCGGGCGGGCCGGAGGACAGGGCTCAGCCGCGCTTGCGCAACTCGACCCGCTTCTTGCGGAACTCCATGATGGGCAGGTCCCCGGGGATCAGGCGTTCGCCCGTGCCGATGCCGTCGCCCTTGGGCAACTGGGTGTTCACCACGCGCCGGTCCTGGTGGGCAACCACCAGGCTGAAACGGATGCCCAGCCAGTTCACCAGCCACCGGAGCCCTGGCAGCTTCACGAAATTCTGGCAGTAGCGCAGGTAGAGCAGGGAATGCGTCTCGTCCACCGGCACGAAAGCCGCCACCACGCGCATCTTGTCGGCTATCCTGTTTTCCCAGAGATTGGGCATGATGAACTCGATCCTGTAGTCGCGGTCAGGGTCGGGCATGGGCACCTTGTTCGGCCCCCTCGGCATCGTCCCGTCATCCACCTTGTTGTAGACGTACTGGAAGAACAGCATGTCGTCCTTCCATTCCACGCCGGGCCCCTCCACCAGGGTCTTGTTGCCCTTCCCTATCGTGGTGCGGTGCACGAAGGCCAGGTGGGCCACGTCAAGCTGGTTCTCCGCCACCTTGCTGTAGTGGTTGTCCCAAGGGTCGTACGCGCTCGACCAGTGCGTGAATTCGTCCAGGTCGGTGAAGAACCGTGGCTCGGCCGGATCGGGGGCCTTGTCGCCCCACCAGATGAAGACAAAGCCGTGCTTCTCGACGCAGGGGTACGAGCGCATCCTGAATTCCGGCGGCACGGGCGCGGCCCGGCCGTTCGCGGGTATGAGGACGCAGCGGCCGGTGGCATCATAGGCAAGGCCGTGGAAGGGGCAGCGAAGCGTACCGTCCTTGATCTCGCCCAGGGCCAGGGCCGCGCCCCGGTGCGCGCAGCGGTCGTAAAAACAGCTCAGTTTGCCCGAGTCGTCGCGCCAGAACACCAGGCGCTCGCC
>JAKLIU010000287.1 GCA_022709445.1 Spirochaetota bacterium
GGGGCGGGCGGTCACCGTCCAGCCCGAGCCCATGGGCGGGTCGCTCACTGAGACGCCGCCGCGCGGATTCACGTTCACCGACACCCGGGTTTCGCGCGTCGGGTACAGGTAGATCACCGGCTTGGCGCGCTCACCGAAATACTCGCCGGCGAAAATCGTGACGGTCGCGGACACCGTCTTCCCGGAAGACGTCTTGCCGATCACCGTGTACACGTTGGTGCCAAGCCCGAGGTTTCCCAGCGAAGGGAAGATGCGATAGAGGAATTGGCCGGAACCGGGGACGAATTTCTTGAGCGTGTAGGATTCGACCAGCTCGGGAACCAGGGAAGCCCGGTCCTTGCGCAGGTCCTGGTGCCCGAAACGGTACTCGACGGTAACCGACACGATGTCCGCCGAGCAGGTCCCTTCCAGAAGGATGGGATTGCGGACATTGCTCACGCTGCTCTCTGCCGGCA
Organism: Spirochaetota bacterium; assembly: GCA_022709445.1. Lineage (GTDB taxonomy): Bacteria > Spirochaetota > Spirochaetia > Treponematales > UBA12059 > JAKLIU01. The sequence continues at coordinate 456 of JAKLIU010000287.1, forward strand.
GGCTGGTCACGGTCAGGTAGGGGGCCGATTGGGCGTGCAGGCCCAGCGCGGCGAACAGGAAGACGGCGGCGAGATGCTTTCTCATGGGTGGATTCTGCGCGCTCCCGCGCCGCCTGTCAACGCGCTTTTTCGCGACAAGCGCCGGATGCGGTGCTATAGTCGAGGCATGAAACGGACAATGCTCGCGGCCTGCGCCGCCCTGTCGCTCTGCGCCCTGGCGTGGTCCCAAACGGTTCCGTATACCGCCTCGGAAAACTACTACAACGGTTTATACCTGTACGCGGGGGACTCGCCCGTCTACGGCGCTCCGTTCAACGTGGTCGCCGGGCCGGCGGACGGTTACGCCTTCACCGTGTCCTGGGAACGACAGTCCGGCGAAGTGGAGTACGAGGATGTAACCCCCTACGTCCCCACATTCCGCTGGTTCACGGCGAAGGGAGCCATGCTGACGGTCACCGCGGCGCCTTTCCCCATGAGAGCCGGGGGCTTCAGCTCCGGCAGGGCCCTGCTTTTGGCAGCCGACCGGGAAGCCCTGTACGGCTACATGGGCACCGACGGGAAGTGGGCCATCCAGCCGCGCTTCGCGGAGGCCTGGGATTTCAAGGATGGTTACGCCGCGGCGCGGGAACCGGGCGGACGATGGGGCGTCATCGACGCGAGCGGAAAATGGGCGGTCAGCCCGGCCTACGCCCGCGTCATCATGATGAGGTACGGCTTCTTCATCGCGGGTTTCACCCTCGAAGAGGATCCCTGGCGCCTGTACGACTCCCGCACGGGAAAACGCGTCTTCTCCTGGGATGCCGCCTTCGATGAGTTCAGCGTGCTCGAGTACGCCGACGCCCCGACCACCGTGGGCGGCAAGGTCCGCTACCCGTTGGTCGTGGAAGGCCCCGACCAATCCCTGTGGGGTGTCGACGGGATCAAACTGCTCGACAGCTCCCAGTTGCCGGGGCGACAGTGGGACTACAAGGTCGCCGACGGGAAACTGGTGTTCATCACCCAGTCACAAGGCGCGGACGGCGTGGTCACGTACTCGCTCCACCGCTACGACCCCGTCGCCAGGACCATGGCTCCCCCCGTCGCATCGGCTTCATTTCCATCCTGGTGGTACGGGGCGAGGGAAAGCTTGGGCGGCTACCGCGTGGAAGCCGACCGCCACACCTGGTGGTTCGATGCATACGCATCCGATTACATATCGATCATCTCGCCCGCCGGCAAGGTGGTGAGCAAGGGCGTATTTGGCGGACTGTCTTCCGTCCGGGGAGATGTCGGCGTGGTGCTCGTCGGCAGCAAGGGCTCCTGGTGGGGTGACGGCCCCAGGACAAGTTCCGTGCCGCCGAGCCTGGGTGCCTACGGACTCTTCAACCTGGCCACGGGCAAGTTCCTGGTGCCGCCCGCCTGCAGCCAGATCGTGCATGCGGGGGGCACCCAGTGGTATGTCTGGCCGCACGGCCAGACCGCCTACCTGTTCGACACGGCCACCGGCAAGCGCGTGCGGAATGTCGCCTACAACTCGGTGTTCTGGTTCTCCGGTAGTTTCGTGTGCACCTCGGCCAACGTCGCCTACCGCGATGAGGCCGGGACCAAGCTGTCTATCCTGGGCTACATAAACGCGGACAACGTGCGCGTCCGCTCGGGTCCCGCCACCACCTACGACATAGTCACGGAGCTGGACCGAGGCACCCTCATCCGGGTCAAGTCCTTCAAGCCCGAGGTGGAGACCATAGGCAGCTGGACGGGCATGTGGGCTGAGGTGGACGTCCTGGGCAAGGACAGCGAAGTGCTGGCCAGCGGTTCGGTGTTCAGCCAGTTCATAGACTTGGTTGGCGAGTACCAGCAGTGAATCCGCCCCCCGGCGAGCCGGGGGGCGACGGTTCACGGACCGGTCAGTCCTCCCAGGCCCGCAGACCGGCCAGGTCGTAGACCAGGGTGCAGCCGCGGCCGGTCTCCAGGAGTCCAGCCGCCTCCAGGCGCTTGAGGCAGCGGTTCACCGTCTCGCGAGTCAACCCGGCCGATTCAGCCAGCACCGACTGGGCCAGCTCCAGCCGCACGGTTCCGCCAACCCCGGCGCCGCCGACCGGCCCGAGTCCCGTGCAGGCGGCCGCGACAGCACGCGCCACGCGCCCGGTCGCGCTTGATGACTCCAGCTGCGCGAACAGTCCGTAGCACTGCCTGGCCAGCAGTCCGCAGGCGAAGTCCCGGAACCAGGGCTCGCGCCTGAGCGCGGCCAGATTGAACGCGCCGAACCGCCTGAGCGTGCACGGCTCGACGGCCACGGCGTCGCACAGGCAGGTCAGCCCCAGCCAGGCTTCCGGCAGGCAGAGCCAGCCGCCTGGATAGACGTCATCCATCGGCGTCGGGGACGAACCGCGCATCCTGACGGGCCGCATGCGGCCCGACACCAGGAGCCAGGCCGATTCGGCCGCGTCGCCCTGCCAGTACAGGGCCTTGCCGGACCGGACACGCGCCTCCACGGAATAGCGCTGGAGGGACACCCGCTGCCGCTCGTCGAGGCCGGGCAGCAGGTCCCGCG
>JAKLIU010000288.1 GCA_022709445.1 Spirochaetota bacterium
CCTGTTCATAGACAGCCGGGACGTCTTCATCGCCATCCTGCCCCTGCACCACACCTACGCGGCCACCTGCACCTTCCTGTCCCCGCTGGAGGCCGGCGGGTCCATCACCTTCGTCGAGAAGCTGATCCCCACGGTCATCCTGCGCCACGTGCGCGAATCGCGCGTGAGCGTCATGATCGGCGTGCCCCTCCTGTTCGACAAGATCAAGTCGGGCATCCGCGCGGAGCTGGGAAGGCTCGGGGGAGCGGCCGCGGCCGTCGTCACGTTCCTGTGGAAGCTCTCCTCCCTCTGCTCGCCGCTGTCCGGACCCGCCGCCGGGCGGCTGCTGCTGGGTTTCCTGCGCCGCAAGGCCGGCTTGGGCACGGTCAGGCTCGCGGTATCCGGCGGCGGCCCCCTGGCCCCCGACACCGCGGATTTCTTCGAGACCCTGGGCCTGGACCTGGTGCAGGGCTACGGCATGAGCGAGAACGGCCCACTCATCTCGGTGAACCTGCCGGACTGGAAGGACAACCGCTCCGCCGGCGTGGCCGTCAAGCGGACCCGGGTGCGGATAGCCGGAGCCGGGCCTGACGGGGTGGGCGAGATCCAGGTGAAGAGCCCGTCGCTCATGATAGGCTACCTGGACGACCCGGAGGCCACCGCCGAGGCCATCACCCCCGACGGCTGGCTCAGGACCGGCGACCTGGGCCGGGTGGACGGCCGCGGCTTCATCTTCATCACGGGCCGGTCCAAGAACCTGATCGTCACCGAGGGCGGGAAGAACGTCTACCCGGAAGAGATAGAGCTGAAGTTCGAGGGATCGCGCTGGGTCCGCGAGGTGCTGGTCCTGGGGCGCAGGGCCGGCGACGGCACGGCCGGCGAGGAAGTGATAGCCGTCATCGTCCCAGACATGGAACGGGTGGCCGCCGAAATCACGGGTCCGGATCTGCGGGACATGGCCCTGTCGCTCGTCAAGGAAGAGGTGCGTCGCGTGAACAAGACCCTGCCGCAGTACATGAAGATAGTCGACTGGATGGTCCGCGAGGCCGAGTTCGAGAAGACCGGTACCCGCAAGGTGCGGCGCTTCATGTACCGGGACTACGCCGACCCCTCCCGCGGGCCTCTGCGCGGCGACTGGGAGGCGGCCAGATGAACGCGGCCCTCGTCCTCCTGTCCACCCGCTTCGCCTTCGTGGCGGTCTCCACCTTCCTGGCCATCGTGGTGTGGTCCAGGGTCCGCGACGCCGCCTGGATGCTCATGGTGGTCGGCATCGTGGCCGGCTACGCGGACATACTCTATTCCATGCTGGTCGAGTTCGGCTTGGCGCCGGACATAGGCCCTCGCGTGGCGGGCGTGAATATCCTGGCCCTGGTGTTCCCCAACCTGCCTTGGCTGTTCTTCTCGCTTGCCTTCCTGGTCATGGCCAGGCGCAAGGGCTAGCGTCCGGCGACCGGGATCGCACGCGGCACGGTGCCCGGCTCCGTAGCCTTCCCGGGGATGGCTCCCCGCGGAGGGCCGCGCATGGTCGTATACGGTTTCGAGCCGATCGGGTTCGACGGGGAACTGGTCACCGTCGAGGTGGACATCCGGCGGGGTATACCCGCGGTCGACATCGTCGGACTGGCGGACGGGGCGGTCAGGGAGGCCAGGGAGCGCATACGCGCCGCCGTCCGCAACGCGGGCTTCGAATTCCCCCTGGACCGGATGCTCATCAACCTGGCGCCGGCCGCGGTCCGCAAGGGGGGAGCGTCCTTCGACCTGTCGATGGCCCTGTCCATACTCCTGGCCTCGGGGCAGGTTCCCGACCCCGGCGAACCCGTGCTGGCCCTGGGCGAGCTGGAGCTGTCGGGCTGCCTGCGCCCGGTGACCGGCGTCCTGCCGGCCGTGGCCGCCGGCATCCGCGCGGGGGTGGGCTGCGTCGTGGTGCCGCCCGGCAACCAGGCGGAGGCCAGGGTGATAGCCGGCCCGCGGGTGTATCCGCTCGCGCACCTGGGGGCCGCGGCCGGCCTTGCCGCATCCATACGCCGACGGGACGACGCCCCCTGTCCGGCGACCCCGGCCGGGCCCCGCGTCCCGGCCGCCGGGACGGAACCGGACCTGTCGGACATACGGGGCCATGCCCGGTTGAGGCGCGCCCTCGAGGTATCGGCCGCCGGGGGGCACCACCTGCTCCTCTTCGGTCCCCCCGGGGCGGGCAAGACGATGGCCGCCAGGCGGCTCGCCGGCCTCCTTCCCGACCTGGACGACGATGACGCGATCGCCGCAACCAAGCTGCATTCGCTCGCCGGCGCGCTGCCCGAGTTCTGCGGACTCCTCCGGCGGCCGCCCTTCAGGTCCCCGCACCACGGAGCCTCGGCGGAAGGCATCGTGGGCGGCGGCCGCTCCCGCAGGCCCGGCGAGATCAGCCTGGCTCACGGCGGCGTCCTTTTCCTGGACGAGGCCCCTGAGTTCCGCACCGACGTTCTGCAGGCCCTCCGCGAGCCGCTTGAGGAGGGCTCCATCACCATCGCCCGTGCCGACAGGGTGGTGCGCTTCCCGTCGCGATTCACCCTGGCCCTGGCCTGCAATCCCTGCCCATGCGGCAACCTGGGCAGGGACACGGGCGTCTGCCTCTGTTCCGCCGACGAGATCCGCCGTTACTGGAAGCGCCTGGGCGGCCCGCTCTTGGACAGGATCGACCTGCGCGTTCCGCTCCGGCCGGCGGGCGCGGCGGAGGCCGGCGCGCTCCGTGGCGCGGGGCTGACGCGGGGGCCGCCCAGCCGCTGCTCGAGCCGCTCCAGCCGCTCGAGGTGCTCTACGCCGGCGCCTATGCGCAGGACGAGTTCCGGGCCAGCGACAAGCTGAAGCTGACCCTCGGCCTCCGCGTCGATGCCCCGAGCTTCGGCGACACCGGCTTCGAGAACCCGTTGGCCAACGCCATGACCTTCCAGGACGAGAATGGCGACCCGGTGCAGTACCGCACCGAGGCGCTGCCGGAGCGCAAGCTGCACTTC
>JAKLIU010000289.1 GCA_022709445.1 Spirochaetota bacterium
AGGTTGCGGCTCTCGGAGACCGCCGCCCCGGCCTTGCCGCCGGCCACCACGGCGTTGTACTTGCGGCAGAGTTCGCGCAGGCGCTCGCGCTCGAGGGCGTTGGTGTCGACCAGGGACAGGAGGCGCGGCATGTCGACGGCCTCCACGTGGGGACGCACTTCGGACAGGTAGGTGCCCACGATGTCGGCGGAGGTCTCCTGCACCACGGAGCGCACCGACTCCTGCGAGCGCTCCTCGGGCGAAAGGCGCGAGAGGGCCTTGCCCAGCTGCATGAAGTCGCGCGGGCGAGAGAGGGTGTGGCGCGCCAGGTACTGGAAGACTTCCTCGTCGCACTTGACCTGCTTGTGCCTGATGAACTTGAAGCCGAACCAGGCGGTGACGGGATCCTTGTCCGCGAGCCCGGGGTCCGCGAAGCGCTCGCGCGGTTCCCGTCGCAGGTTGTTGATGAAGATGCGCTCCAGCTCCAGGGCCGAATAGCGCAGCTCCAGCGTGCGTTCGCCCACCTGCTGGAAGAGCACCAGGTCGCGCCGGTACCGGGCGATGGCCTCCTTGCGGATGGAGGCGAAGAGCTTCACGTGGTGGTTGAATTTGTGCAGGTTGAAGAAGGAGAGGACGAGCCCCATCTGCGCGGTGTACCAGAGCTCGGGCTCGAGGGCGCCGGCCACGCTCTCGCTCGCGACCGGGTCCAGGTGCTTGTTGAAGTACTCGTCGATGTTGTCTATGAAGATGGCGATCGGGGCCGTGACGGCGCGCTTGTACGCGGGCACGAGTATGCCTTCCAGGTCCGCCTTGGCGCGGAAGTAATCGTCCCGGTCCGCGTGGATCAGGTGGCTGAAGTATTCGGAGACCGAGCCCACGCCGCGCTTGCGGTAGAGCCCCGAGAGGAAGTGGGAGAGCTCGCCCGGCGCGAACTCGTACGACAGCCTGCGCAGGGTCGCCATGATGATGGCGATGGACCAGATGGACTCGACGTTGTGCAGGTCGCGGAAGAGCTGCACCGAATCGTGGCTCAGGTTGTCGGAGAAGGCGAACTTGTCGATGCCGCTCTCGGGGATCATCATGAAGCCGGCCATCGCCTCGCGCTTCATCTTGAGCAGTATGGTCTTGCCGATGCCCTTCGTGGCCACGACGAAGGACTGGATGGCGTTGTCCTTCTCCAGGTAGTCCCTCATCTCCTCGTTGAGGAGGAGCATGTCCTTGCCGGTGGAGAGGTTGAAGTTGTCCGCGTCGATGATCCAGTTGTCCCGCGCCATGGATGGCCCTCCCGATGGCGGGCATCATAGCACGGCGCGGCGCTTTGCGCTCCCCTCCCCCGCCGCGGAGGGAGGCCCGCGACGGGCGGGCGCGCCGCCTCCCGGGTCAGGAGGGCTCGTGCGGCAGGCGCCTCCGCCGGGGCCGGAAGTAGGTCTTGGCGGAGTACGCGTGCAGGTCCGACACCTTGGTCATGTAGATGCAGGCGTAGCCCTCGATCTGGCCCGCGTAGCGGCTCTCCTCCTGGCCTGCGCGCAGCACCTCCCCCCAGTACGGGTTGAAGAAGGCGCGGTGGGCGGTGAGCTTGCCGGATATCTCCTGGTTGACGCGGTCCGATTCCTCGAACAGCGCGTCCAGGGATTCGCGGTCGGTCCCCCGTCCCTCGTAGCGGTCCAGCTCCATGCGGTTCAGCCGTTCCTCGAGCGCCTCCTTGCGCCCCATCAGCGCGTCGATGTCCCGCTGGAGCCCGGCTGCCGCCTCGAGGCTCGCGATCTCCCCGGCCAGGTCCTCCAGGACCAGGGCCGTGCGCCAGCCGCAGCGCTTCTTGATCGACACCACGTCGCCGTAGATGTGGTCGCCCAGGTAGAGTATCTCCCGCCCGTCCAGGCCCAGGTCCCGCTGCAGGGGCTGGAACCAGCCGCCCTGGAACAGCCCGGAGGCGACCGAGCCCTCGTGGTTGCTCATCAGCCCGGTATCGGGGTCGATTTTCAGGAAGCGGTTGGGCTGCTCGAAGAAGCGGGGCTTGTCCGCCAGGGTGATCACCAGGTCGAACACCTCCCGCCAGCTCCCGTGGCGCTTCCAGAACGGGTCCAGGGCGTACTCCAGGAGTGCCCTGGTGTACTCGTAATCCGAGTTGGTGATGATCATCAGCCGCTTGCCGTAGTCCTTGTAGCGCTCCAGGAGGCTGGGCACCAGGGGATCCTGGATCACGTAGCCGGGAAGGTCCGCCCGGACCGCCTTCTTGAGGGAGCCGTCGCGGTGGACCGTGTCGACGGCCCAGGCCACGTCGTCGGCCACCGTCGCGAAATCCGGCAGCTCCGCGCCGTCGGCCTTGAGCTGCACGAGCTGCGAGTACAGCACGCCCGTGGAGATGGCGAACAGGGTGTCCAGGGGCAGGAAGGCCGGATCGGACAGCTCCACCGCCACGTTCTGGTAGACGCGCTTCATCTCCCTGAAGTCCATGGCCTCCAGGCCGTGGCGCGCCAGCTTGACCTTGCCGTATCGGCTGAGCTTGAGCAGGTTGCCGTTGCGCTTGTCCGCCACCAGTCCCACCATGGACAGCTCCGGGTCGAACGCGAGCGCGAGCGCGGCTTCCGGGTAGCCCTTCTCCCCGACCAGCGCGCGGGCCGCCAGGCCGTGGGCCAGCGCCTCGAAGGCGCGGGCGTCGTAGCGGACCAGGGTGTGGTCCATGTCGAAGCCGATGAGGGAAACCTGCTTGAGGTTCAGGGAACGGTTCACGTAGACGCTCATGCGGGCAAGCCTAGGGGAAGGCCCGGGCGACGTCAAGCGGCGCGTGCCTTGCGTTGACCCGCCCCCGCGTACAGGAGCGAGGAAGCCAGGAACACCGAGCCCGCGATGATCCAGTCCCGGACCGAGAAATCGCGCTGGGGAGTTGGGACGAGCCGCACCGAGGCCATCACGCGCGCCTCGAGGGGGCTTTCGCCGGCATCGCCTAAGTCGCACAACGCGCCGAGCGCTTCCTCCACG
>JAKLIU010000029.1 GCA_022709445.1 Spirochaetota bacterium
CCGTACTACATCAAGAAAGCCTTCCCCGAGGTGGCGGAGTCCAGGCTCCTGCCGCTCGTGGTCAGCTTCAAGTTCGGAGACCGCAAGGCCCTCGAGCACTTCACCGATTTCGGCGCGCGCCTGGGCATCGGCGAAGCCGAGGTGAAGGCCGCCTTCGAGACGGCCCTGGCCAGGCAGCGCGAATACTTCAAGCAGGCGCGCATCATGGGCCAGGAGGCCCTCGACGAGGCGAAGAAGGCGGACCGGCCGGTGATCGCCGTGCTCGGCCGCCCGTACAACGCCTTCACCCCCGAGGCCAACATGGGCATCCCGCGCAAGTTCACCACGCGCGGCTACTCGGTGATCCCCTTCGACATCCTGCCGTTCGAGGAAGAGGGCATCTTCCCGAACATGTACTGGTACTACGGCCAGCAGGACATGAAGGCCGCCGCGCTCCTCAAGGAGCACGACAACGTCTACGTGACCTTCATCACCAACTTCTCCTGCGCGCCCGACTCGTTCATGCTGCACTACCTCAAGTGGACCATGGGCCAGAAGCCCTTCCTGGTCCTGGAGCTGGATTCGCACTCGGCGGACGCCGGCATCGACACGCGCGTCGAGGCCTTCCTGGACATCCTGGACGGCTACCGCGCCAAGAAGGCGGAGATCGAGGCCGAGCGCTACGACAACGGCTGGAAGTTCGAGGTGGGCGGGGACGACGACCTGCGCGTGGTCAACCGCCTGTCGGGCGAGAAGGTGGCGGTGCGCAACAACAAGCGCGTGAAGCTCCTCCTGTCCAACATGGGCAACATAGCCACCGAGTTCATGGGCGCCTGCCTGCGCGGCGTCGGCATCAACGCCGAGGCCCTGCCGGTGGCCACCAACAAGACCATCCAGGTGGCCCGCGCCCACGCTTCCGGCAAGGAGTGCGTGCCCAGCCACCTGGTCCTCGGCTCCGCGCTCCAGTTCTTCGCCTCGGAGAAGTACCGCAAGGACGAGCTCTACCTGCTCTTCGTGCCCATCACCACGGGTCCCTGCCGCACGGGCCAGTACTTCGTGTACTACCAGAACCTCTTCCGCGACCTCCGCATGGAGAACATCGTGGTGTTCACCCTGTCCGCGGACAATTCCTACACCGAGCTGGGGCCGCGCTTCGCCCGCGACATGTGGAAGGGCGTGGTGGTGTCCGACTACATGAAGGACATCGAGACCTCGCTCAAGGCCACCGCGGAGGATCCCGCCACCGCCCTGCAGGCCTTCGACCGGTCCTGGTACGCCATGATGGCGCAGGTGGAGAAGGATCCCGATTCCATGTGGCCGGAGCTCAGGCGCATCGCCGGGGACGTGAAGAAGATCCCGCTCAAGCGGAAGCTGGCCGACTGTCCCAAGGTGCTGGTGGTGGGCGAGATCTACGTACGGCGCGACGACTTCGCCGTGGGCGAGCTCATCGACCTGATGAGCGTGCGCGGCATAGCGGTCAAGGTGTCGGGCATCGGCGAGTGGATACACTACCTGGACTTCGTGCGGGAGTACGCCCTCAAGAAACTGTACCGCCTGCAGCCGCCGGTCCTGCGCTGGTTCGGCAAGCCGGCCAAGGGCCTGCTCAGGCTCTGGGTGGAGATGAAGTGGAAGGCAGGCGTGGACCACAAGGTGAAGTCCATACTGGAGACGACCGGCCTGGTTCCCGAGGGCCCGCACGACATGCGCCGCATCATGGCCAACACGGAGGAGCACTTCGTGAGCCACGAGCTCAACTCGGAGATCGCGGTCTCGTCCGGCGCGGCCGCGGTGGCCATGCAGGACGGCTATTCAGGCATCGTGAACATATCCCCCTTCGCCTGCCTCATCGGCCGCGTGATCGAGGGCCTGTTCGCTCCCTGGGCGCGCGACCGCAACTATCCCACCATATCGGTTGAGGTGGACGGGAACCAGCTGCCGCCGAACATCGTCAACAAGCTGAACATCTTCATGGTCAACGTGCTGCGCTTCAAGGGCGACCGCGAGCTCTCCAGCCTGATCGAGGCGGCGGGCGACTCCACCGGCGACCTGTCCGGCGTGGAGCGCGGCGCGCACGCCGGCTGCTCCGACGGCATGGTGGACGGGAACCCCTGCGACCCGGTGTCCTGCGGCGACTGCGGCGGCTGCTGCGACAAGTAAGATACGCGACGACGAAAAAGGACGGCCGCCAGGCCGTCCTTTTTTATTCCTTGGTTTCTTGGCGGGTCGCTCAGCGCTCGTTGCCGCGCTTGAAGTTTCCGGTTGCCTTGGCCAGGAAGAGCTGCACCGCCATCGCGTCGCCCTTGGAAGCGATGGCCGCGAGAGCCGAGGCCTCCCGGGCGGGCAGGGTCGCCACGATCCTCCCGCCCCAAAACACGATGGCCGCGCCCCCGGACGTGATGCGGTACTCGAAGGGAGAGCCGTCCGCGAGCGCCCCGCGCGCGTCGGTCTTGCTCACTCTCCGGCGGTCGCGGCGCTCGAGGCGTCCGGGTGGGTATACTCGGCCTTCACCCCGGCCCAGGCCCAGGTGGAGACGGCCAGCCCGATCGCCAGCGCTCCCAGCACGACGACCGGCACGAAGGCGGGACCCGGCCGCCTTCGCACCAGGCGAGCCCGCAGCGTGCAGGTAATTCCGGCAAGCAGCGCGCAGGCGAAGGTCGCTCCCGGCGCGAAGGTGCAGAGCGAGGAGTAGCCCAGGATGTTCGGCCATGACGCCGAGGGCCAGGGAAGCAGCGTGGCCACGGCCGCCAGGGTGAAGAGCTTGGTGAGGGCCAGGAGGGGCGCGTAGGCCGGGCCGTAGTCGACCTTGCTCATCGCGCGGCGTCCGTGCGCTCCACGCCGGAGAGCCAGCCGTGGAAGCGGTGCATGCCCTTTCCAAGGGACATCAGGGGACAGGCGACGGCCGTCCGCATGCCCAGGCGTTCGCACTCCGCCAGCAGGGCGGCGTCCGCCGACAGCTTTGAGTTGAACAGGACGCGCTTGACGCCCCGGGCAGCAAGTTTCGCGGGCAAGCCTTCGTTCCTGGCCTTGGAGGTCAGCACGTAGGCCAGTTCCGGCCTGGCCGGGACCTCGTCCATGCCGGCGAACACCTTCACGTCGAAGCTGCCCTGGTTGGGATTGACGGGGAACACCCTGGTCCCGCGGGACTCGAAGGCCTCGCGCACGGCCGTGCAGTAGGCCAGGTTTTTCCGCGAATAGCCGATGAACAGGACTTCGTCCGCCTTGAAGAACGACGCCGGAATCTTGATTGCCATGCTGTCTCCTTGCTCCCGGGCCCTGCCCGGGCCGAGCCACGGCCGCCGAAGCCGACCGCGGCATGAACCGGATGTGTCCCTGCCATGCGGCACGGGACGGTACCGATCATCGACCTTCGGTGCCCGCGTCGTCAAGCGGTCGGCCGGCTGTCCGGTCGGGCGCAAACGGGTATACTGGGGTCGACCGGAGGTTCCCGATGGACGCGATCAAGAGGATAGCGCTGGTGGCGCACGACAACCGCAAGCAACACATGGTGGAGTGGGTGGAATACAACTGGGGCACCCTGCTCAAGCACCGCCTGGTCTGCACCGGGACCACCGGCCGCCTGGTGGAGGAGACCATCCGCCGCAAGGCCGGGGACGACTACCCCGGGGATTTCTTCATCCGGAAGCTCAAGTCCGGTCCCCTGGGCGGCGACCAGCAGCTGGGAGCCCTCATCGCCGACGGCGAGATAGACGCCATCATCTTCTTCTGGGACCCCATGTCCCCCCATCCCCACGACGTGGACGTGAAGGCCCTCCTGCGCATTTCCGTGCTCTACAACCTGCCCATAGCCTGCAACCGCTCGTCGGCGGATTTCATCATTTCCAGCCCCCTCCTGGCCAAGCCCTACGAGCCGGTCATGACCGACTACGGCGCCTACATCGAGCGGGAGCTGCCCTGACGGGCCGCGCCGGGACTGGTTTTTCCCGCTTCGCGCGATAGAATCACTGACGGCACCCCGCGCCCAGCCGGGGCCATTCCCCTCCCGGAGGATCCATGAAGTCATTGCGCGCTTTCGCATCGCTCTCCGCAGCCCTGGTGCTGTCCGTATCCTGCCAGGCTCCGTTCATGGGCGACCGGCCCGCGGCCTCGCTGAGCGTCACGGTCAGCCTGCCGGAGGCGCGTTCCGCCGCGGCGGGCTCGGAGGCTGAGCGGACCCTGTACCGGGAGATCGCGCTCGCCGAGGCCGGCACGTCGGCCCGTTTCCTCGACCCGAACGCCACTTTCGTGAGCCTGGAGATCTCGGGCGGGCAGCTGGAGAGCCCGATACTCCGCACGGCCAGCTTCGGGACCGGTTCCCGCACGGCCACGCTTGAGGCCGACGGTCTTCTGGCGGGGCTGGAGTACCAGGTGACGCTGCTCGCCCTGGACACGGAGGGCGGCACGCAGCTCTGCCACGGCACGGCGACCGTGATACCGGGAATCGGGGCCAACTCGGTGGCCATAGGCGTCATCCCGGATTCGCCCCTGCCGCTGGTTCCCGGCCCGACGACGACGCCCCTGGTCGAGAGCTTCGCCATCTACAGGACGACCCTGCCTGCCGCCTACACCTACTACGCGTCGCACCGGGAGGACGGGGAGCAACGCCACCCCCTCTACGGGATCTACGGCCCGGACGGCAGGCCGGTTCCCTTCGACAACAATCCGGCCAGCCCCAGTTACGGAAGGTTCGTCGCCGCCGTTCCCGGCGACTACTACCTGGCCGTCGAGCAGCTCGGACCCTCCGGTTTCTACACCGGGGTGGACATCGTCTCCGGACAGAGCGAGCCCTACCGCGTCCAGGGAGGCGTGGCGGTCATCGACGGCCGGTACGTCCGGGATTCCAGGCTCCCGCTGGTCCTCGACTTCGATTTTCCCGTGCGAACCGTGCCCGCGACCTCCAACCTCGGCGAGCCCGACCAGAATGTCTCGATAACCGGTTCACGCGTTACGGTCAGCTCATCGCTCCCCGGCGGCTTCACCCCGCAGATCACCGCCCAGTCGGGTTCGTCCATGATCGAGGTGGTCGACGACGTCCTGGGGATCTCCCGGTCCTACAACTTCGACCGCGGCCTGTTCAAGAAATTTTTCTACGTCAGGTCCGGCGGCGTGTCGACGACGGAAGGCACGATAGTCGCCCCGTGCGGGAAACTGTCCGACGCGGTCAGCCTGGCCGTCGCGGAAGGCGACGATGTCTCGGCGGTGGTCATCGCGTCCGGCACCTCCACCGTGGAGACGGTAGACGCGACCATCTTGAACAACAACGCGATCGTGGTGGGCGGCTGCACCCAGGAGTCCGGTTTCTGGAGCCGGGACTTCGGCGCGCCCCGGAGCGTGGTCAACTTCCCGCCCTTGAACGCTCTCAGTTTCAGCGGGGTGAACTCGAACACGGTGGTAACCGGCGTCGACATCCGCCGGGCCGGCTACACGGGGGCCGCCGCCTATGCCTTGGTGACGTACTCGAGTTCGTCCAGCGCCGTGCTCTACGACTGCGGCGTCGTTGCCGCCGGTTTCAGCACCAGCCTCGCGAACATGGACTTCGGGGTGATTACTTCGGGTGCCACATCCACGCCCTTCATCAGGGCCTGCCGGGTGGAATACGGTGCCATCACCCTGACCGCCGGCTCACTGGTATCCGCCGCCGCGTACGGCATCCGGGCTGACGGTGCGGTCACGGTGGTATCCAGCGTGGTGCGCGGCGGATCGATCGCCTGGAGCGGCACCCCGCCATCCGGCTCGTACCGGACCGTCGGCATCGGCGCCCAGCTGAGCGTGATCGGCACCACCAACGTCATCGCCTCCACGGTGTACGGCGGGAGCCTGGGCTTTCCCGACAGCGGCTCCATCTTCACCTACAACCTTGCCCTGAGCGTGGGTTCGGTGGCCGTCGAGAACGTCTGGCTGTACAACTCCATCTTCCTGGTGGATCAGGCAGGCGACTACGAGTACAACCATGCCTACTACACGCCGTCGAACAATTCAGTTACCGATACAGGCGGCGGGATCGTGAGCTGTTCCTTCACCGGGGTCGAGACCATCATGTGGCTGCAGGGAACGTGGGTGGACAGCGGTACGCTCAACAACTACGGAAGGGTGGGCAACACCGCCTACACCAACTCCATTCACGGATTCGGCTCATTCGCGGCGGGCGACTACCGGCTGACGGCCGGCTCCCCTTCCTTCCTGCGGAGCGGTGGGTTGGATCTCCAGGCTAGCCCGCTAGGTCCGATCCTCGTGAGTACTGCGATCTATGATATCCTAGGTAACCAAAGGGATATCGACAGCTTCTGGTCCGTCGGCGCGTACGAGTATCCCTGATCCGGCCGGGAGCGCGGGAAACATCCGCGCTTCCGCATCGTTTTCCTTGCCGCGGCCCTCAGCTCCCGAACAGCGCCTCGAGTACCGGTACGGTCAAGCCGGAGGTCGAGGCCAGGATCAGGTCCGCCCCGGCCAGCGAGCCGCCTATGCCCACCGAGCGCATGTCCGCGCGGCGGATGGCTTCCACGCCCGCCTGGGCGTCCTCGATGCCGACGCAGTCCCGCGGGCGGACGCCCAGCGCCCCTGCGACCTCCAGGAAGAGCTCGGGGTCCGGCTTGGGCAGAGCCCGTTCCGGATCCGCCACCGCGTCGAACGCGCCTGACAGGCCCAGCCGTTCGAGCACGGCCCCGGCGTTCCTGCTCGCGGAGGCCAGGCCCACGGCGATGCCGCTCGCCTTGAGCGCCGCGATCAGCTCCGCGATGCCCGGCAGTATGTCGGCCGGCGTCAGGGTCCCCGACAGCTCCAGGTAGTGGGCGTTCTTGCGCTCCGCGAGCGCGGCCTTTCCGGCGGCGTCCATCGAGGCGGCCAGCGGCCCCAGGATCAGATCGAGGGACTCCATGCGACTCCGGCCCTTGAGCGCTTCGTTGGCCGTTTCATCGAAGGGCAGATCCAGGGAATCCGCGATCCGTTTCCAGGCGCGGTAGTGCAGCGTCGCCGTGTCCGCGATCACGCCGTCCAGGTCGAAGATGACGGCGCGCAAGCTGGGACTCAGGTCGAAGGTCGACGAGGCGCCAGGCGCCAGGACGACAGGCGCGGTTTCATGCCGGATCGTCAGGGGCGCGGTGCCGTTCCAAAAGTAGGAGGCCCGTTCCGCGGTCAGCTCCACGCGAAGGGTGCCGCCGGGCAGGGCCAGGCTGAAGGCCAGCCGCCCGATGGCGCGAGGCAGCCGGGGCCGGAACGACCAGGCTCCGCCATCGTCCCTGAACCCCGCGAAGCCGTAGACCAGTGACAGCCACGATCCGCCCATGGCCGCGATGTGCACGCCGTGGGACGCGTTCCCGTGCAGGTCGTCCAGGTCCATGCTCACGGTACGCAGGAAATAGTCCCAGGCCGCCTCGGGCCTGCCCGTCTCGGCGGCCATCACGCTCATCACGCAGTGCGAGAGGGAGGAATCCCCGGTGGTCAGCGCTTCGTAGTAGTCGAAGTTGCGCTTTTTCTCCGCCAGGCTGAAGGCGCCGGGCAGGAGCATCATGGCGAGGAGCAGGTCCGGCTGCTTGAGGACCTGCTTTCGGTAGATGGCCAACGGGTGATAGTTCAATAACAGCGGGAACTTGTCTTTCGGGGTGGAGGCCAGGTCCCAGCGCTCGCGCGACAGGAACGAGTCGTCCTGGGCTATCAGGCCGCGGGCCGGGTCGCGAGGGACGAACATGGCGTCCGCGGCGCGCATCCAGGCCTCGGTCTCGCCCGGGAGCAGCCCGAGCCGTGTGCTCGCGGCCGAATAGGCGTCCGGTTCCTCTCGGCGCAGGTCTTCGACGAGCGTCGCCGCCTCCCGCAGGTTGCGGGCGGCCATCAGGTTGGTGTACGCGTTGTTGTTGACGATGGCGCTGTACTCGTCGGGCCCGGTCACCCCGTCGATGCGGAACGTCCCGTCGGGACCGAAGTGCCCCGCGTCGGCCCAGAGCCTGGCTGTTTCCACCAGGATGTCCAGCGCGGGTCCGCGCAGGAAGGCGGCGTCCGCCGACGATCGGGCGTAGCGAATGGCTGCGTAGGCCACGTCAGCGTCGATGTGGTACTGGGCGGTCCCGGCCGGGAAGTACGCGCTGGTCTCCGCGCCGGAGATGGTGCGCCAGGGGAAGAGCGCGCCGGAGCGGTGCGCCAGCTCGCGGGCGCGCAAGCGGGCCCGCTCCAGCATGGAGTGGCGGTTCTCGAGCAGCGCCCGGGCGATCTCCGGGGCCGTGTAGCCCAGCAGGGGCAGGAGGTAGATCTCGGTGTCCCAGAAGCAGTGGCCTTCGTAGCCCTCTCCGGTCAGCCCCTTGGCCGGCACGTTGGTCCGGCCGTCGCGTCCGGCGGCCTGGAACACGTGGAACATGTTGAACCTGACGGCCGCTTCCAGTCCCGGCGGTCCTGACAGCTCGAAGCCGGCGGCCGTCCAGAAGCGCCGGAGCGTGTCCGTGTGCTCTTCGAGCAGGGCGTCGAACCCGGCCGCCGCGGCTTTCCCGACATCCTCCCGCGCCTGGGCCAGGAGGCGTTCCGCGAGCGTCGCGCCGTCATCGGCCTGATGGGCCTCCCCGGTGCCGCAGGCAGGGTCCCGCCGGTACGACACGAAGAGGTCCAGGCGCAGTTCGTCTCCCGCCTGCATGATGGCGGAGAACACCGCCGGCGCGATCAACGGGCGGTCAGGCCCGGCGCCGGTGTCGCCGGCTTTTGCCGCGATTGTCACCGGCGCGACCTGCGTTCCTCCGCCGGTCAGCGTCGCCTCGCGGAGCGCGACGCAGGCGAGCGAGAGTCCGGAGTTCAGGGTCCGGATCGCCACCGCGGATTCCGCGCCGTCGAGGCGCGCGACGGTCACCGAGAAGGGGCGTTCCCGGAACCTGGCGCCCACGCGCGGATCGCCGTCGGACTCCGGATTGGACCCGCCAGCGTCCAGGATGGATTCCACGCGCGCCTCTCCGCTACGGTCAGTCCTGAAGCGGAACCTGAACGCGGCGATGTTCTGCCGGGCCAGAGAGACGAAGCGCTCGGATGCCGCCTCCACGCGCGTTCCGTCCGGGAAACGCCACGGCTGCGTCCTCTCCAGGAGGCCGCGACGCAGGTCCAGTCGTCGCGTCGCCGAGACGGAGCCGCCGTCGCGGCCAAGTTCCATGCCATCGAGCGTGAAGCGGACCGCGCTCGCGTCCGGCACTCCCACGATGGTCTCGTGCCAGCGCGGGTAGCCGAAGGCTTCCTCTCCATAGGTGATGGGCGTGCGTTCGTGGAAGCCGTTCACGTAGGTCCCGCGGGTCTCGCGCGTGGCCGGCTCCCCGGCGGCGCCGCGCACCCCCACGTAGCCGTTGGACAGGGCGAAGAGACTCTCCGGGGCGGCGAGACGCGCCCGCCCCGCGTCGCCCCCGATTGCGGGATTTCCGCCTTCCTCGATGTACCAGCCTGATGCACTATCCATGTCGCGTCCGTTCTCCTGGTCGGGTCCGAAAGATGGCACCCGATCCGCGGAGGTGCGGACCGGGTGCCCGGATTGTCAGATCGCCTCGCCGGGCGGGGCGCACGAGTCCCGCACGGACAGCTGCGTCGGGAGCAGGGTCCGGCGCCGCTCCGGCTTCCGGCCTTCCATCAGGTCCATGATCATGCCGGCCGCGCGCTCGCCCAGGGCGGACGCGGGCAGGGTCATGGAGGTGAGGGCCGGGTGCACGTAGCGGCTGGGGAAATCGTCGTCGAAGCCCGCGATGGAAATGTCGCGGGGGATGGACAGCCCGGCTTCCCGCGCCGCCTGCATGGCTCCGTAGGCCACGGCGTCGTTGCCGGCGAATACCGCGCTCGGGCGCTGTTTCAGGGACAGGAGGGAAGCCATGGCCGACCGTCCGCTCTCCTCGCTGAAGTCCGCCCAGCGGACCGGGCAGTCGGGCTCGGGGAGGCCCGCGGCGGCCATGGCCCTGCGGAAGCCGGAAAGCCGGGCAGCCGCCGCGGAGTAGGCCGCCGGCGCGTGCACGATCATCCCGATGCGCCGGTGTCCGAGCGAGGCCAGGTAGGAGGCGGTGGCCATCGCAGCCTCCTCGTTGTCTATGTCCAGCTGCCAGGCCTCCGCCTTGACCGTGCCTATGACCAGGGACGGTATCCCGGCCTCCGCCAGCGCGGGCACTCCCGCGTCGTCCTCCAGCGCGTTGGTGATCACCATGCCGTCTGCCCCGGCCTCGCGCACCAGGGTCACGATGCCGGGACCCGGGACCGTGGACGGGCAGGGCACCAGCACGAATCCGCAGCGGCGCCGGTTGAGCACCGGGGCCATGCCCTCAATCAGCCTCAGGATGTACGCATCCGAGTAGATGGACGACGAGTGCCTCACCGCCAGCGCGACCACGCGGCGGGAGCTCTTTGCCAGCCGGGCCGCTTCCTCGTCGGGCTCGTAGCCCAGCGTGGCCGCCGCCTCCAGGATGCGCCTGCGCGTCTCCTCCGGTATGGTCTTGCCGGGGACCGCGTTGAGCACGAAGGACACGGTGGTGCGGGATACGCCGGCCGCGTCCGCGACGTCCTTGGATGAAACCTTGCGTTTCTGCATCGCCTACTCCTTGACCGAGCCGGCGAGCACGCCGCGCACGAAATATTTCTGCAGCGCGAAGAACACCACCAGGGGCAGGGCCATGGACACGAAGGCAGCGGCGGTCAGGTACTCCCAGCCGCCGCCGTAGGAGTTTACCATGTTGGCCATGGTGACCGTCATGGGCGCCACGTCCGGGGTGCCTCCCAGGTAGATGAGGGCCACCAGCAGGTCGTTCCATACCCACATGAACTGGAAGATGCCCAGCGACGCGAGCGCCGGCATGGAGGTGGGCAGGACCAGCCTGAAGAACACCGTCGGGTGCGACGCTCCGTCTATGAAGGCGGATTCCAGCATGGAACGCGGCAGCTGGCTCATGAAGTTCCTGAGCAGGTAGATGGAGAAGGGCAGCCCGTAGGCGGCGTGCGCCAGCCACACGGCCAGGAAGCTGCCCGTCAGGCCCAGGCCGTTGAACAGCCTGAGCACCGGGATCAGGGTCAGCTGGATGGGGACCGCTATCATGGCGATCACGGCCAGGTAGGCCCATTCCTTGCCCCTGAACTCCATCCAGGCGAAGGCGTAGGCGGCGTACCCGGCGATGCACATGGGGATCAGCGTCCCGGGTATGGCGATGACCAGGCTGTTCAGGAACCCGAGGCCCATGTTGGCCCGGGAGAGCACATTGACGTAGTTCTCCAGGGTGAAGCGCAGGGGGCCGGAGAAGGCTTCCCACCAGCCGGAGACGGCGATGAGCTCCTTGGGCCTGAAGGAGCTGACCAGGAGGCCGACGGTCGGGACCATCCAGGCGACGCACACGCCCAGCACCACCAGGTTGAGGACCGTCCGCGAGGCCAGCTTCCTGGCGGCGTACAGCGGGGTTCTACTGCGCACGGGCTTTCCTTCCTTCCCTGGAGCGCTTGATGTTCATGACCATCACGGGAGCCACCGCCACCAGCAGGATCATGGCGATGGCGCTGGCGCGCCCGAAGTTGCGGTAGTTGAAGAGTTCCTTGTACATGCGGTTGGCTATCACCTCGGTGCCCAGGGCCCCGTTGGTCATCACGTAGACTATGTCGAAGATCTTGAGCACGTTGACCATCAGCGTGGTGGCGACCACCGCTATGGTCGGCATGGCCAAGGGCAGGATGATGCGGCCGAAGACCTGCAGCTCGTCGGCCCCGTCGATGCGCGCGGCCTCGATCAGCTCGGTCGGAATGGCCTTGAGGCCGGCGGAGAGTATCACCATCGCGAAGCCCGTCCACATCCAGATGCCCACCGCTATCAGGGCCGCGTTGTTGGTGGACGGATCGAAGAGGAAGGCCCTGGGCTCGAAGCCGGGCGACAGGGCGGAGAGCGCCGCGTTGATCGTGCCGATCTGGGCCTCGCCGGCGGGCCGGAACTCGAACATGAAGCGCCAGATGATGCCGGCCGCCACGAAGGAGATGGCCATGGGCACGAAGATCGCCGCCTTGGCCACCGGTTCCCAGCGCACGCGCTCGGAGAGCAGGGCCATGAGCAGGCCGAAGCCCAGTGTTCCGGCGGTGAAGAATATGAGCCAGGCCGCGTTGTTCCGCAGCACCGTCAGCATCTTGGAGTCGGTGAATACGTGGGCGTAGTTCGACAGCCCGGCCCAGGCGCTCGAGTCGGCGTTCCTGAGCGACAGGACCAGGGTGTTGACTATGGGGTAGGCCAGGAACACGGCCAGCAGGGTCAGCGAGGGCGCCAGCCACAGCCAGGGCTTGGCGACGGACGGCGCGCGCGTCGACCCGGGCCGGCGACCGGGGCCGCGCCCGCGTTTCCCGCCCGCGACCTTCTCCACCAGGTGGACGTATGCGGCCAGCAACGCGGGCACCGCCACGACGGCGAGCAGCAGGGATATCAGTCTCATCGCGATCCTCCGTCGGGCATGGCTGGAAAGAAGTCGGCGGGCGGGGCGCAAGGAGCCCCGCCCGCCGCGCGCCATTATGACTTATTTTTTGTATGCGTCGGCCCGGACCTTGTCCAGGTCGGCGAGTATCCTGTCGAGGGATGCCGGGTCGTTGATGAAGGCGACCACGGCGCCCCAGAAC
>JAKLIU010000290.1 GCA_022709445.1 Spirochaetota bacterium
GGCAAACTGGATCTGGCCATCAAGGCGCTCGCCAGCGCGCAGAAGCTGGAGCCCCGCGGCAGGGCTCGCGCCTTCTATTGCCGCGCCAGCAACGAGTACGGCATGGCCCGGGCCTCTTGCAGCGAGCATGATGACTACAAGGCATTTTTCTCGATCCAGGTACGCCGCTACCTGGCCACGGTACCCGGCGGCAGGTTCGCCGACGAGGTGGAGATGGAGACGGTCCTGGCGGTCATTGCCGATGCCTGGATACGGCTGGCCAAGACCACTGACCTTGAGGCGGAGGATTGTTCCGGCAAGCTCTCCCTGTTCCGCGCGGTCCGGATCCAGTTTCCCGGCTTCGGAGGCGAACCCCGGGCAGGCAAGATACTCACCGGCGAATTTGGCCTTTCCGCCGCCGCCGGTCCAGCGGGACGCTGTCCCTGCGGCTCGGGTTTGCCCTACCAACGCTGCTGCGGCAGGATCCCGATACCCGGCGAACATGCTCGCGGGTAGAAACGATACGATTCCTCCGTGTGTGACAGAAAGTGTTTCTCTTTGAAACACTTTCCAGTGTTCACCCTCGTCTTCGTATCGTTAGAATACATACAAAAAACCATATGTATCATCGCTTGCGTCTGCATCCCTGTCCGCGATAGCCACTTCCGATTGCCGAGCCAGCCTCCTGCTGTTTAACGCCTGAACTATTGCCTTCCTGAGCAACAAATTATATGAATTATTCGAAATCGCGGAAAATAATGCAGGCAGCGATCGTATTTTAGTGGGGTTTGGCACGACTCCTGCTTATATAAGGGCAGGGGGAACATGATGAAAATGAAGAAAGCCGCCGCCTTCGCCGATACCTCTGCCGACGCCAACGTTCTTTCCATATATCTCAAGGAAATCAACCGCATTCCGCTCCTCACCCGCGAGGAAGAGGACCGATACGCCCGCGCGGCCGCCACCGGCGACCAGCGGGCCAAGGACATGCTCGTCAAATCCAACCTGCGCTTCGTGGTGAACGTGGCCAAGCGCTACCAGAACCAGGGTTTGCCCCTGTCCGACCTCATCAGCGAAGGCAACATCGGCCTCATCAACGCCATCGAGCGCTACGACGTGGACAAGGGCTACCACTTCATCAGCTACGCGGTCTGGTGGATACGGCAGTCCATACTCAAGTCCGTCTGCGAGAAGAGCCGCATGATCCGGCTTCCCCTCAACCGCGCCAACGAACTGGTCCAGATCGAGAAGGCCCGCAAGTACCTGGGCGCGGGCCTCACCGAGGACAAGGAAATCAACGAGATCGCCAAGATGCTGGACATGGATGCCGGCCACGTGGCCGACCTGGTCAACGTGTCCAGGGAACTGGTCTCCCTGGAGACCCCGGTCTTCGACGAGCGCGACTCCAGCGTGCTGGGGGATTTCATAGAGAACGAGCTCTACAAGTCGCCTGATGACCACGTGATCGAGCAGGGCCTCAAGGACGACATCAACGACGTCCTGCGCACCCTGGGAGAGAAGGAGCGCGAGGTGATCCAGTACCGCTTCGGCCTCAACGGGCGCAGGGCGATGAGCCTCAAGGAAATCGGCGACCGCTTCAAGCTGACCAAGGAACGCATCCGCCAGATCGAGAAGAACGCCCTCAAGCGCCTCTCGGTGCCAGGCCGCTCGGACGTGCTCGCGGGCTACGTCGCCTGACCGCCGGGCCGGGGCGCCGGCCGCATCCATTCTTCAATATGAAGGCCGTCCCGAGCTGCCTCCCGGGACGGCCTTTTTCTTTCCGGCGCGATCAGGCTACCGGGGAAATGGACGCGACCGGAACCAGGCAGGCGGCCGGCCCCCTGCAGGATGAGGCCGTGGCCAGCTCCCGCGACAGGAGTACGCGTCCGCGGTTGTCTCCCAGATTGCCCGTCACCGAGCCGCCGGTCACCGGGACGCGCTTTCCCCCTTCCACGCGGTAACCCAGGCGCAGTTCGCCCCCGAAATCGCCGGTGGTCGGGTCCACGAAGAAATCAGAGAATGCGGCCGCCTCCAGGTGCGGGCGGGACAGCAGCTCGGAGAGCGGCCGCGAGCCTCCGGCCAGCTCGAACAGGGGATGCGCCCCCGCCGGTTCCAGGCCCAGGTAGCGGGCGTACTTGACCGGACCGACCAGGCGGACCAGCTTGCCGTCGACGATGCAGTCCGTCGGCGCCAGGCCGAAGCCGTCGGCGTCGTACGGCGTCGAGCGGGGGGAGCCCGGGATGGAGGGGACCGCCCGCAGCCCGACGGCGTCGCCGTCGGCTCCGGGAGCTCCCAGTTCGTCGCCCAGGGAGAACGCGGCGGTCTTTTCGTAGGCGGCCTGGGTCTGGCAGGACTCGAACCAGTACTCGTAGATCCTGGCGGCCAGTTCGCCCCGGAACACGATGGGCAGGCCCTCGCAGCCGGGCGTCGGCACCGCGACCAGGCGGTCCCGGGCCTGGGCCATGAGTTCCCGCACCTTGGCGGCCAGCCTGTCGGCGTCCGGTTCGGAGAACTCCAGGTCGCCGTAGAGCTCCACCTGGCCCGGGCCGCTCGCACCGGCGTTCACGATGTACTCCGCATAGCCGGAGTACCGGGTCCACGAGACGTCCAGCCCGCGGGAATTGACGATGCGCTCGTCCTTCCGCGAGAGGAACAGCTCCAGGGAGTTGATGGACGCGCCGCCCTCTCCATCGTGG
The DNA here is from genome assembly GCA_022709445.1 of Spirochaetota bacterium. Lineage (GTDB taxonomy): Bacteria > Spirochaetota > Spirochaetia > Treponematales > UBA12059 > JAKLIU01. The sequence goes on from JAKLIU010000290.1 coordinate 2,676, forward strand.
CGGTACAGTGCGTCCCTCAGTCCGGCCATCGCCCCGGCGACCGTGCCGCCGGAGAAACCGCCGGCAGGCAATCGGGTTGCGCTCGCGGCTTCCGCCGGGCCCGGGAGCGGGTACCAGGGATTCTTCATGCCTCCGGCGACCGCGGCCGCGCGGGCCAGCGCCTCGCGTATCGCGGCGTCGTCGACGCTCGGGTGAATGGTAACCGAATAGGCGCCGCGGGTCTTGGCCTCGCCCTCGCCACGGTCCACGCAGACCATCACCGAGTAGCTCGAGGTGTCCACC
>JAKLIU010000291.1 GCA_022709445.1 Spirochaetota bacterium
CCTTCTTCGTCCATGGTCATGACCAGGGCGGCGCTCCACTTGTCCAGGTTCAGCCCCAGGTGCCGCAGGCAGAGCTCCACCGCCGCGTCGTCCGTGCGCGAGGGGATCATCAGCTCCACGTAGCCGCGGGAGTAGGACACCACGGACAGCCAGCGGGTGGACAGCACCACGTCGCAGACGTTGGCGCAGCCCGGCACCAGGTCCCGGTGCGCCGCGATCCAGTCGTCGTGGAAGCCGGGCACCGTGATGGACGAGCCGTCGGGCAGGAGCCACACGGCGCCGCGCTGCCACTGGAAGGGCGGGCCGCCGCTCACGGATTCTCCATGCCCACGCGCGCGCAGAAATCGGCGAAGTGGGGCGGCGCCGGCGCGGTCACCGACACCGGGGGCTGCAGGGGCAGGGTCAGGGCGCAGGCGTAGAGCATCAGGCGCTTGGCGCCCCACCCGGCGGCCGCGGCCTTGTTGGCCTTGAAGTCGCCGTGCCTGTCGTCCCCCAGGATGGGCCAGCCCGCCCCGGCGAGGTGCTGCCGTATCTGGTGGTTGCGTCCCGTGCCCAGCTCGGCCTCCACCAGGGAGAATCCCGCGGCGCCGGCGAGGGTGCGGTAGCGGGTCTCGGCGTCCACCATGCGCTCGCGCACGCGCACCTTGCCGCCCAGGATCCCGGAAGCGGGCTCGGGCCTCCCCACCACGATGGCCCGGTAGCGCTTGACCGCCCCGTTGCCGCCCATCAGGGCGGAGAGCATGGACGCCGCCCGGGGGGAGCGCGCCACCGCCAGGCAGCCCGAGGTCTCGCGGTCCAGGCGGTGCACCAGGTAGGGCTTGAAGCCGTAGTCGCGCTCCACGGCGTCCAGGAGACAGATCCGGACGCCCTCGCCCGGCTGAACGGCCAGGCCGGAGGGCTTGTCCAGGATGAGGAAGTCGTCGTCGGAGTGCAGCACCGGGATCATGGCGCCACAGCATAATCGCGACCGCAGCCTGACGCAAGCCCCGATACTGTCGGGCCCCGCCCGCGACGCGGGCTCCCGCCGGTCCCGGAACGCGCCCGGTTCAGGCCTGGTCGCGCGGCAGGACCAGTCCGCTCGCCGCCGGCCCCAGCAGGGCCTTCCTGGGCTTCCGGCGCCGGTCCCTGAGGAAGAGTGCGGCCGCCGTCCCGGCCGTCAGGCAGGCCCCCAGGATCCACCAGAACACCCTTGGCTCGTGCATGAACGGCAGGGAGACGTTCATGCCGAATAGGCTGGCTATCAGCGTGGGCACCATGAAGGCGATGGACACGATGGTCAGCCGCTTCATCACCATGTTCAGGTTGTTGGAGATCACCGAGGCGTAGGCGTCCATCATGCCCGAGAGGATGTCGCTGTAGATGTTGGCCATCTCGATGGCCTGGCGGAAATCCGTGGCCACGTCCTCCAGCAGCTCCGACTCGTCCTCCTTGAACCTGACCACGCCGGACTTGGCCAGCTTCTCCAGCACCAGCTCGTCGGAGCGCAGCGACGTGGTGAAGAACACGAGCGAGTTGGATATGGCCAGCAGCTGGACCAGCTCGTTGTTCTTCACCGAGCGCTGCAGCTCGCGCTCCACCAGGGCGGTGCGGCGGTTCAGGTCCTTGAGGTAGCGCAGGTACAGGATGGCGGCCCGGCCCATCAGCCTGAGGATGAAGGCGCTCTTGTTGGCGGTCGAGAAGTCGCGGACCTTCCCGGAGGACAGGTCCTGCAGGGCCTCGCAGTCGGTGGCGCAGACCGTGACGACGCGGTCCTTGAACATGATGATGCCCACCGGCGCCGTGAAGTACTCCACCTCGAAACGGGGGTCGTACATGGGCAGGCGGAGGATGACCATCGTGTAGTCGTCTTCCTTCTCGATGCGCGAACGCTCGTCCACGTCGAGGAGGTCCTGCAGGTGCTCGGGCAGGACCCCGTATTCTTTTTCCAGGACGACGAGGTCGTCGCGGGACGCCTCGCGGACGTCTATCCAGACGCCCTTTCCCGGACCGTCGACGGCCGACAGGGTGGCGCCGTCTTTCTTCCAGTAGCGGATCATGGTGTACCTCCCGCCCGGTGACCGGGCGATGCGTCGCGTGCGCCCCCGGGGGGCGGGACGGGAGGAAGCCGGGAGACGGCTCCGAGGGGAGCGCCTACCGGTCGCTGTCCGTCCCGCGAGGGGGCGTTCGTATGAATGGCGGAATGTCCTGAACGGGACAACTGTCCGGGTCCGGCATGGACTTCCTCCCCTCGCGGTTCGGGATACCGGCCTCCAGGGGCCGGGGTGCGGCGTTTCGCCGACCCGCGCAGTATACGCCCGCGCCGGCGGTTTTACAACCGGGCCGGCACGCTGTATACTTTGAACCGGCTTTCGGGGAGGCGGCGATGGATGCGCTGCGGGACATGAGCTGGATGAGGCTCCTCTGCTCCATCGGGACCGCGGAACGCTTCAAGTTCGGGAGCTTCCGCGCGATCGCCCTCGTCGTCCCCCCGACCCCCGCGCACCACAACGAGCGCTACCGCTACCGACTGCTCTTCTTCGAGGGACTGGCCTCCAGCCCCGGGCTCGCCGTCAACCTGGAATCCGACCTCCTCGGCTCCTGGCTGCTCACGGTCCAGGCGGGCAGCTCGCGCAGGGTGGCCGCATCGCTCGACGCCCTGCCCTCCTACGCGCGCTTCAAGGAGCTGGCGCTTCCCCTGGCGGCAGGGGAGTGCGGACAGGAGAGCCTGCCCGGCACGGACGGCACCGCGTCGACCGATTCCCCTGGCCGCGATATACTCAAGGCATGAACACCAAGCCCTCCCGAGCCCGCCGCCGGGACCTCGCCAGGATCCTGGCCGCCGCGCTCATCGCGACAGGGATCATGGTGCCCTGCAACTGCGGGTAGATGCGGCCGATTTCGGCCGCGGCCACCATCACCGGCCCTGCTGCTGGCGAAAGCGCGAGGCCCAGCAGCAGCCCCTGGCGCCAACTGATG
>JAKLIU010000292.1 GCA_022709445.1 Spirochaetota bacterium
CTCGATCATCTTTATGAGGTTCATGCCTCTCCCCCTTGTCCAATTAATTCCAGAATCATAGCCCTGAGCTCGCCCTCCAGACCTTTTCCCTGGAGCAGGTCGGGTCGGTACAGGAGAGTCTTCTCGAGCCGTTTCTTCATGCGCCACTTGACGATGTTCGCGTGATGGCCCGAGACGAGGACGTCAGGGACTTTCATGTTATCATAAACGGCCGGGCGTGTATACTGGGGATACTCGAGCAGTCCGTCCGTGAAGCTCTCCTCGTCCAGGGACTCGCCCCGGATCACGCCGGGCACCAGGCGGTAGACGGCGTCCACCAGCACCATGGCGGCCACCTCGCCGGAAGAGAGCACGTAGTCGCCTATGCTGATCTCGTCGCTCACGTATTTGTCGATGATGCGCTGGTCGACGCCCTCGTAGCGGCCGCAGAGTATCACCAGCTCCGGTTCGCGCGCCAGCTCCGCGGCGTAGGCCTGGTTGAACAGTCGTCCGCCCGGGGTCACGTAGACCGTGCGCGCTCCGGGGGAACCGGCCGCCTCGAGGGCCGCGGACAGGGGACCGGGCAGCATGAGCATGCCCGCCCCGCCGCCGTAGACCAGGTCGTCGCACTTGTGGTGCTTGTCCGTGGCGTAGTCGCGTATGTCGGTGAGGGTGTACGAGACGAGCCCCCGCTCCACCGCCTTGGCCATGATCGAGCTCTCGAAGAAGCCCTCCATGATGCCGGGGAAGAGCGACAGTACCTTGAGCTTCATTCCAGGATCCAGGGAGCCAGGAGCTCGATGCGGCGGGCCTTGACGTCCACCGTGCCGATGAATTCCTTGCGGAACGGGACGTAGACCGATGGGCCGGAAGGCATCTCCACCTCCAGGAGGGCGCCGTTGCCGCCCTCGCTGACGCCCGCCACGACGCCCAGGATCCTGTCCCCGTCGACCAGCGAGCAGCCCGCCAGGTCGGCGTAGTAGTACTCGTCGCGGGCGCAGGGGGCCGCCTGGCCGCGCGGCACCCAGATCTCCCAGCCGGTGAGGGCGCGGGCGGCCTCCGGGCTGTCGTAGCCGTCCACCTTGATGAGGACGCTCTCACCGTTCGGCCAGGAGCCGGTGATGCGGACGGACATGGACCGCCCGCCCATCCTGAGCGAAGCGGTCTTGATCCTGAGTATGTGTTCTGTCTCGCCGGAGAACGATACGACCCTGAGCCGACCGTCCACCCCGTGGGGGGCACCTATCCGGCCGACGGCCAGCTCGTCCACGTTATTCGAGGATCTGGAGCCTGAGGTCCTTGCCGCCGCGCACGGCGGCGGCGGAGAGCAGGGTCCTGATCGCCTTGGCGATGCGGCCGTGCTTGCCTATGACCTTGCCGATGTCGTCGGGAGAGACGCGCAGCTCGATGACGGTGGCCTCGTCGGTATCGACGACATTGACGGAAACGCCGGCCGGATCGTCCACGAGCGACTTTGCAATGTACTCGATGAGGTCGCGCTCCATGGATCGCTCCTGTTCTGGTCTCGCCTCGCCGTTGGCGGGGGGACCCGGTCGGCGCGCAGGCGCCGGGATCGGGCCCGCTCCCCGCGGATCAGCCCAGGCGGATGTTCTGCTTGTTGAAGAGGCTGCGGACGGTGTCGCTGGGCAGGGCGCCCTTGGCGAGCCAGGCGCGGGCCTTGGTCTCGTCGATGCGCAGCTGCTTGCCCTCCACCTCGATGGGGTGGTAGATCCCCAGCTCGTCGATGGTCTTGCCGTCGCGGGGCTGGCGGGTGTCGAGCACGACGATGCGGAAATAGGGGCGCTTCTTGGCGCCGAATTTCTTGAGCCTGATCTTTACGCTCACGTAGTCCTCCTGGGAACCGGTACGGAAAATGCGTTGATATCGTGAACAGCCCGGACGGAAGACCTCGGGCGGCATACGCGTTCCGGCTTTATACCGCGAAACGGCGCGGATAGTCAATCCGAGCGGAAAGCGCTATAGTCTGCCGCATGCCGACACTGCCCCCCGGAGCCCTCATGCTCGCCCCCATGGTGGAACTGTCCCACCGCCCCCTCCGCGAGCTCATCGCGGGTTTCGGCGGCTGCGACCGCTACTACACCGAGATGTCCAGCGCCGCGGCCTACCTCAACGAGGCTCCCTACGACCGCTGGTTCATGGACACGGCCCCCGATCCGGCCGCGACGGCCGTCCAGTTCTACGCCCCGGACGCGGATCGCATGGCCCAGGCGATCCGCAAGCTCGTCGCCGAACGCGATCGCGAGGGCATCCCACTGGGCGGGGTGGACCTCAATTTCGGCTGCTCGGTCCCCCAGATAGAGAAGCTGGGCGCGGGCATACGCTGGATGAAGGACCCCGCGGGGGCGGCACGGATGGCCGCGATGGCCCGGAAGGAGCTTCCCGGGACCCTGCTCTCCGCCAAGCTGCGACTGGGCTACGAGGAGTCGCCCGAGGCTCTCATGGCGTTCTGCGCGGGCCTGGTCGACGCCGGCGTGGACTACCTGGTGCTGCACCCGCGGCTCAAGGACCAGAAGTTCAGGCGCCTGGGCAAATGGTCCTGCGTCCGGGACCTGGCCGCGGGCCTGCCCGTGCCGGTTCTGGGCAACGGCGACGTCCGCGGCTGGGAGGGCTACGACGCGGCCGTCGGGGAGTACGGTGCCGCGGGAGTCATGATAGGCCGGGAGGCGGCGAGGCGGCCCTGGATCTTCGCCCTCCTGCGCGGGCGGGAACGGGATCCTGGGTTCTCGCTCCGCGTCGACATAGAGGGAACCGGCCTGGCGATGCTGGAACTGATCCGGACCCTCCTGCCGGGTGTCTTCCACCTGAGCCGGGCGCGCCGTTTCTTCTTTTATTACTGCGACAACCTGGCTTTCTCCCACCACCTCAGGTTCGGGATCCAGAACGCTCCGGACCTGGAGACCATCGAGCGGCTCTTCAGGGCCTACTTCGAGGAAGTGCCCGCGGACCGGGTC
>JAKLIU010000293.1 GCA_022709445.1 Spirochaetota bacterium
GGACAGCATGACCTCCGGCTTCCAGGACTCGGAGCTGATCATCGTAGGCGCGCGGCCGAGCGTGGGCAAGACGGCCTTCGCCCTGAACATGGCCGCCCACATGGCGCTGCGCGAGAAGGTGGGCGTGGGCTTCTTCTCCCTGGAAATGTCCGACAGGTCGCTCATGAACCGCCTCCTTGCCAGCGAGGCCAGGATCAACTCGGAGAAGGTCCGCTCGGGGCTGATCAAGCCCAGCGACATCCAGAGCCTCATGGAGGCGGCCAGCCGCATCTACGAGGCGCCGCTGTACATCGTGGACGTGCCCAACATCAAGCTCCTGGACCTGCGCTCCCTGGCGCGACGCATGAAGAGCGAGAAGGACATCAAGGTTATCTACATAGATTACCTGACGCTCATCACGCACGAGAACGCCGAGCTGCCGCGCTGGGAGCAGATATCCAGCATCTCGCGCTCGCTCAAGGCCCTGGCCCGCGAGCTGGACATGCCGGTCATCGCCCTGTCGCAGCTCAAGCGCGAGGCCGAGGGCAAGCAGCCCTCGCTGGCGGACCTGCGCGAGTCCGGCTCCATAGAGCAGGACGCAGACATCATCGTGTTCCTGCACCGCGAGCGAGAGATCAACAAGAGCCAGGACGAGCGCTCTGCCTTCATCCCCACCGAGCTCCTGATAGCCAAGCAGCGCAACGGCCCGGTGGGCAAGGTTTCCCTGCAGTTCATACCCAGCATCACGCGCTTCGAGTCGCTTGAAAAGGAACACCGGGGGCATTAGACTTCCAGCACAGGGGGAAGCCGCATGGAGCTTGAAAAGCTGTATGACCTGAGCGTGCTGGTCAACGATTCCGAACGGCTGGTGCTGGAGGAGCTGGGCAAGCGCCTGGATTCAGAGGTCGCCGACGGCCTGTGCGACTGCCAGGACTGCGTCCTGGACATCGCGACGCTCGCGCTCAACGCCCTCAAGCCGCACTACCACGCTTCCCTCCTGGGCACCTTCTACGCCCATGCGGCGGAGGCCGACGGCTACGCCGACGAGGTGAAGGCCGCGGTGGACGCGGCGATCAGGAAGGTCCGCAAGAACCCATCACACGTCTGAGGCCCGGCGGCGGGCAGGTCCGCCGCCGGGGCGGACGGAGCCGCCGCCGGGACGGGGATCAGCCCGAGGCGGCTTCCAGGAATCCCAGTTTCTTGATGGAACGGTACGGCCCGGAGAAGACCGTGTCGAACGGCGGCCGCTTCATCGCCGCGCCCAGGTCCTTCTTCACCCTGTCGTAGGTCTCCCGGGGAAGCCTGACCACGCCCGTCTGCCCGCTCTTGAGCCCGAGCACGTGGAACTCCAGCCTGTCCCCGTCGAAGCCGTGGTACCGGACGCCGATGTCTGAATCCGGCTCGGACTCCTCGGCCTTCCCCAGGAGCACGTACTTCACGATCTCCGTGGCCGAGGGATCCATCCCGTCGCGCAGCATGCGCACGCGCTCGAAGAGCTCTGCGTAGCCGATGATGATCTCGGCGCCTTTCGGGGCGGTCTTCTTGCCGCGGTACACGGACAGGCGCTCCAGTTCCGGTACCACCAGCGCGTCCAGCCCGGCCGAGCGCATGCCCACCCTGAGCTCCAGCTCCGGCCTGAGCGACGCCCCGCAGCGCGGGCAGGCGGTGGTCAGGAAGCTGCCGTCGGCCATGGCCGCGCGGACGGCGGCGTCGGCGTCCAGGTCGACGGATTCGGCCAGGTCGACGTCGATCTCGGCGTCGCATCTGCAGGTTATGGTTCTCATGGTGCCTCCTAGGATGGCTCTCGGGTTCGTACGTTCAGTTCCCGGAGAAGAACAGGATGTCTCCCACTGTGGTCAGCAGGAAGAGGGCGGCCACGGCGACCACCCCTATGGTCTGGTACCGGAACACGGTTTTCACGCGGACCGCCTTCCTGCGGATTGCTTCCACGAGGTAGAGCACGATGGAGCCGCCGTCCAGGAGCGGGATGGGCAGCAGGTTCATGGCGAAGAGCCCGACCGACAGGATGGCCAGGAAGTTGAACAGGCCGGTCAGCCCGCTGGACAGTCCGGAGCTGAAGCCCGAGGTGGCCACCTGGCCGACCATCCAGGTGATGCGCGCCGGGCCGGACACCGCCTTGAGCAGGTCCACGCCCATGAAGAGCGACCCGATGCCGCGGTAGGTGCTGCCCACGGTGCCGGCGGTTTCCCGGAACCCGTCCGCGATGGCGTCCCCGAAGCCGTCCGACCGCACCAGGACGGACTGGTGGCTCCAGGCGATCCCGAGATCGGTGCCGCCGGCGTCGTCGTAGCTCAGTATGAGGGACGCCTCGGCCTCCGCGCCGTCGCGCTGGAGGCGGAGCACGGCGTTCACCGGGCGCTCGGCCTCCAGGTACCTGACCAGGTCGATCGAGTGCGCCACCGGCCTGCCGTTCACGGCGGTCACCCGGTCCCCGGTCCGGAGGCCGGCCAGCTCGGCGGGTCCTCCTTCGGTCACGTCCGTGACTACCGGGTCGATCCAGGGGTACACGCCCACCTTGCCCGCGCCGGATTCCCGGTCCAGCCTGGGCACGATGCGCAGCTCTTCCCTGAGGCCCTCGCGCTCCACGGCCACGGCCAGGGTTTTCCCGGCGGAGAGCATGAAGGCCTCCTGCACCTGGGAGAAGCCCGTGACCGCCCGCCCGTCTATCTCCACCAGGGCGTCGCCGGTCCTGAGGCCGGCCTGGTCGGCGGGGTAGCTCTGGCCGTCGTACCCGCTGGCGAGCACCACGCGGTTTCCCCAATCGTCGTAACGGTAGCCGACGCCCATGACCGCGGTGAACACTACGAAGGCGAACACCACGTTCATGACCGGGCCGCCGAGGGCGACGAGGATGCGCTTGAGCGGCGAGGCGGCGAAGAACGAGCCCGGGTCGCGGGGGAATTCGTCCAGTCCCTGCTCCAGGGCTTTGCGGTAGGAGTCCTCGCCCTTCA
>JAKLIU010000294.1 GCA_022709445.1 Spirochaetota bacterium
ATCTGACCGGGGTCACGTTCAGTGCCTATGTGCCAGGGGCGACGAGCGCCGTAGTGCGCGGCGGCCGCTACGATGACGTGGGGCGCGCCTTTGGGCGTGCGCGGCCGGCAGTGGGCTTCACCGTGTATCTGCGCGAACTGGCCGGGCGCACGGGCCGGGCGTCGGCGTCCAGGCAGATGAGGGAGTCGCGCTGGGCGGTGACCGCGATGCCCGATATGCCCTCGAGCGCGGCCGGGTCGTCCCGGCCCAGGCCCCGGACCGCCTCGACCAGGGCGTTCCACCAGATCTCGGGGTCCTGCTCGGCCCAGCCGGGATTCAGCGAGAAGTAGGGCTGGTACTCGACCTTGCGCCGGGCGACCAGGGTGCCACTGGCGTCGAATACCAGGGCGCGCAGGCTCTGGGTGCCGCAGTCCAGGGACAGGACGCGTTCAGCTCGCATCGCGGGCCTCCGGCAGTTCGTCGGTGGCGATCAGGTCGGCGCCCAGGCCCGCCACGTCCCGGACCAGCACCTGGCCGCAGGACACCGGGGCATGCGCGACCACCGGGTCGATGGCCGCCATGGCGTCCAGGATGCGCGCCAGGGGGATGTCCCGGTCCAGGCGCACCGGCAGGCGGGGCCGGTCGCCTCCCATGGCCGTCACCGTGGTGGAGAGGGAGCGCATGGGCTCGACGGCCTCCTGCCTGCCGTACTCGAGGCCCTTGGGGCAGGCGTTGCCGCTCACCGTGACGGCCTCGCCGTCCAGGTCCACCGCGAGCCGGCAGCCGCGCGGGCAGAGGATGCAGGTGAACTCCTTGTGTTCTTTTTCGCTCACCGTCCGCTCCTTTCCAGGCCCAGGAGCAGGCCGGCCTCGTCCGCGAAAGCCGTGCCCGCGGGCAGGGTGAAACGTTCCATCTCCGGGGGCCTGAGCGCCTGCCATCTCCGGCTGAAGGCGACGCTCCCGCCGGCCGTCGTCGCGGACACCGTCGCTCCATCCGGCATGGTCGAGTTGGAGCGGAAGTACACCGTCGGCGGCCGTTCGCTGGCGGCGTCCACGAACTGGGGCACCGCGTACAGGAATCCGGGGCCGGCCTTGAGCGGCACCAGGGAGCGCGCCTTCCGCCCGCCGCGCGCCCAGGCGGCCGCCGCCTCGCCGGCGACGGCGCCCGACTCGGAGACGTAATCGACCAGGTCGTTGACGTGCACCGCGTTGCCGCAGGCGAACACCCCGTCTGCCAGGGTGTGCATGTCCTGGTCGACCCGGGGTCCGCGGGTGACCCCGTCCAGGGGAACCTCCAGCGAGCGGGCCAGCTCGTTCTCCGGGATAAGGCCCACGGACAGGACCAGGGTGTCGCAGGCCAGCTCGCGCTCGCTGCCCGGGATGGGGCGCAGCCTGTCGTCCACGCGGGCCAGCGTCACGCCCTCCACGCGCCTGCGGCCATGGACGGCCAGCACGGTGGTGGACAGCTCGAGCGGGATCGAGAAGTCCTCGAGGCACTGGCGAACGTTCCTGGACAGGCCGGAGGGCTCGTTCTTGATCTCGTAGACGCCCTCCACCTCCACGCCCTCCAGGCAGAGGCGCCTGGCCATGATCAGGCCTATGTCGCCCGAGCCCAGGATGACCGCCTTCCTGCCCGGCTTGAGGCCCTGGACGTTCACCAGGTACTGGGCCAGGCCGGCCGTGTACACGCCGGCTGGACGGTCCCCGTGGATGAAGACCTGGCGGTCGGTGCGCTCGCGACAGCCGGTGGCCAGCACCAGGGCCCGCGCGCGCAACTCGGTGATCCCGTCGCGGTTCACGCAGTGGAGGATGAAGCCGTCGCCGTCGCGAGCGACCCGGGAGACGAAGGTGTCGTACATGACCGGTATGCCCATGGCGCGGAGCGTGGCCGCGTCGCGCAGGGCGTACTCGGGACCGGTCAGCTTCTCGCCGTAGCGCACCAGCCCGAAGCCATCGTGGACGCACTGCTTGAGTATGCCGCCCGCGCGCTCCTCGCGTTCCACCACCAGGACTGCGGCCCCCGACTCGGTCGCGGCGCAGGCGGCGGCCATGCCCGCGGGTCCGGCTCCCAAGACCACCAGGTCGGCGCTTTTCCGTTCAATCATGGCTGTCCTCCCCGGACCGCGGGATGGAAGCGCAGCCCCGCTCCGTTTGCCCGCTTGCCTCCTTGGTACCGCCGGCGCACATCCAGGAGCCCGAGCCTTTCTTGGTCACCGAGCAGGGCGGGATGCCGGCCTCGCGCGCCACGATCTCCATCACGCGCGGGGAGCAGAAACCGCCGTGGCAGCGCCCCATGCCGGCGCGGGTGCGTCGCTTGACCGCGTCCATGGCGAATACCGGGAGCACGCCGCGGAGCGCGTCGACCACCTCGCCCTCGGAGACCTCCTCGCAGCGGCATACGATGCGCCCGTAGGCCGGATTGCGCGAGATGAGCGAGGCGCGCTCCTCCAGGTCCATGCGCCCGGGTTCCGGCGGCGCGGCGCGGTGGGGCTTCCAGTCGGCCCGCGGCCTGATCTTCCTGAAGCCGGAAGCGATCGCCAGCACCATGGCCGCGATGTCCTGGGCGACCGCCGGAGCCGAGGCCAGGCCGGGCGACTGCATGCCGGCGGAGTGCACCAGGTTGTCCACCCGGGCGCTCTTCCGGATGATGAAATCCTCGTCCCAGGCGCAGGGCCGCACGCCGGAAAAATAGGTGATCACCTGGGCCAGGGACAGGCTGCGATTCACGCGCAGGTGCTTCTCCAATTCGCGTATCTCGTCCGGGGAGGTCGAGTAATCCTCGCGCCCGGGCAGCTCGCGGGCAGTCGGCCCGACCAGGATGTTGCCCTCGACGGTCTTCACCAGGCCCCCGCCCTTGGTCTTCTCGCGGACCTGCAGGAGGCTGGGCATGCTCATGATGCGGGTCTGGGAAGGCCCTGCGCTGGCGTCCAGGATCAGGTCGGAGCCGCGCCGCTGGTGCAGGCT
>JAKLIU010000295.1 GCA_022709445.1 Spirochaetota bacterium
GAGGATCTGGCTGATCGAATAGTCCGCCACGCCCTTGCGCTTGATCTGCGGGTTGCCGGCAGTGACCGACACCTTCTTGCCGTCGGTGCCCGTGATCACCAGGTCCAGCCCGAAGGACGAGGTGAAGACCCCGGCCTTCTCCTCCACGGTCTGCTTGAGCGTCACATCCCACTGGGCCGCGGTCTTGAAATCCTTGAAGGAGAGCGCGTCGGGGGCGTCGGCGCCGTCCATGGACAGGTAGACCAGCCTGCCCTGGGACAGGTGGTCGATGCGGTACTTGCGCGCGACGGCCGCCGATTCCGCGAACAGCTTGAAGAAGGCCCCGGCCGGATTCCAGCCCGGTTCCAGGTCCACGGCGTAGAGCCCCCTGAACGTGCCGGCCGGCACGAAATCGTTCTTCTTGTTGTCGACCACGTAGATCTCGGCGTAGGGTTTCCCGGCGCCCGGATCCATGCCGTAGAAGCCGAACATGAAATACGCGGAATCGGGCGAGAAGCCGAGGTTGACCAGCGTGGCGACATCGCCCGCGAACGCCGGACCCGCCAGGACGAGGGCAAGCGCGACCATTACGACCAGTTTCTTCATCGTCTGCTCCCTGCAAGGCCGTTGGCATCCGGCCGTCATTGAAACGACACGCCGGCGGGAAAAAGATGCCCGCCTCCACTATCCAGTATCGGAATGCCGCGGCCCCACTTGAGGCGAAAGCCCCGGGGTAGTACCGTTACGCCATGACGATCAAGGCAAGGGAATCGCTGGTACTGGGTCTCTTCATCATGGCCACGGCCGTCTCGGCGGCCTTCATGGCCGGCATGTGGATCATGGGGCCGGAAAGACTGGCGTCCGCCGCGGCCATGCTCCCGGGCAACGGGGGCACGGTCGCCTTCATCGTCGCGCTGTCCTCCGCGGCCGCCTGCGGGATGTTCGCCTCAGCCACGCTCGGCGTGCTGGCCTTCAAGGCCGGCAAGTCCGTCTCGGTGGAGATATTCTTCTTCGCAGTGTGGTGCTGGGCCCTGGCCCTGGAGCCGGTCCGCGGCGCCGTTCCCTGGCTGCTCGCGAGCGGCGCGGGCACCGACGAACTGGCGCTCGCCACGCGCGTGCTCCTGTTCGGCCGCTACCTGGGAAGCATGAGCCTGTGCCTGGGCAGCCTCTACTCGGCGGGATTCAGGCAGGAGCGGATCGACTACGCGCTGGGCGCGGCAATCCTGCTGGCCACCGCCTTCTCGAGCATCCACCCCCTCGACACCTCCACGATCAAGGCGGGACTCTACCTCGGTTTGGGCTATGCCGGGCTCGTGCGGGCCTTCGAGATCCTGCTGCTGGCCGTCATGACGGCGAACTACACCATCGCATGGCGCGACGGCAAGGACAGGGCCTTCCTGTCGGCAGGCGCGGGAGCGTTGGCCTGCGCCGTGGCGGCCATCGTGCTGCAGGGGGCAGCGCCCGCATGGGCCGCGGCCGCGGCGGTCCCCCTGCTGGCCGGCGGGGCGTGGCTGCACGTGAAAAGCCTCTATCGCCACTATCTCTGGAGGTAGCAGCCGGCGCAAAGCCGTTTCAGGACAGGATGACGGCCGCGGCCAGCCCCGTTACCAGGGGCAGGAGCAGGTTATCCAGGTCCTTGGTCGGCGCCGCCTCGGCCACGGTGGCTACCAAGGCGATCGCCGCCGAGCGCGGGGCGTCGCCGGAACGGGCGTAGGCCGCCGAAAGCACAGCCAGGAAACAGGTCAGGCTGCCCTCGAGGGACTTGCCGCCCGTGAAGGGCAGGCGGATGCTGCCGAACGACTTTCCGACCAGGCTGGACAGCCCGTCACCGAACGCGAGGGCGTAGATGGCTATGGACGCGGCGGGTTCGGGATACAAGAGGAGTGACAGCAGGGCACCCATCCCGAGGGTCACCGGCCCGAGCACGAACCTGCCGGCATCCCGCTTCCGCGAGGCCATGGTCGTGAGCCTGCTGATCAGGACCACCTCGAAGCCGCGCAAGCGCAGGAATTCCCCGTATGAATAGACGATTATGCCGGAACCGAGCAAGGCCACCGTGAAGCCGAGGTTCCAGGATGCGAGGGTCGGGACCAGCCCAATGAGCAAGTGGATGCTTTTACGGATCAGTTCAGTCCGCATCTCCGCCGCCCAGGCGGGTTTGCGCGTTCCGAAAATCGCGCCTACGAACTCTTCCATCAATCGTGCCTCTCGCTGCATATCCTCTAAGCTTGCAACAATCATGCCAAAATCGGCCGTATTCCATCCAGTATCGATATCATCATGCCAGCCCGGCACTTAGGAGCACCGGTCAGGGGCGATGCGCCGACCCCGATCCAGTATCGTATACATAAGCAGACACATGCAAGTATCAGGCTGATGCTCCCGGGAACAGCGCTGGAGGCCGCCAGCGTTGACATGGAAGGCTCGGTCAGGGTAGTATTCCTCATCGATGGTGCCGAGCCAGCAGGTTTTGCATCCATGTTTTTCATGGGCGATTAACTCAGCGGGAGAGTGCTACCTTCACACGGTAGAAGTCACTGGTGCGCGTTTGTACGATTGAAGTGGTAAAGTACAAACGCGGTGCCGAGCCTGCATGTGTTGGAACTGTGTTTTTTATGGGCGATTAACTCAGCGGGAGAGTGCTACCTTCACACGGTAGAAGTCACTGGTTCAATCCCAGTATCGCCCATAAAAAGCATTTTCCTACAGTCTCGCGAGCCTTCACGCCTCAGATCCTGTCCATTCAAAGCCACAATCGCCCGCCCGATGATCTTCTTCTATCGTGAATCCAGTATAGTCCATCCATTCCATGATTTCCACAGAGGAGGCGATCAGCCCTCGGACTCGGTCCTGTCAGCCTCGCTCTTCGCTTTCAGGCGGTCTTCCACCTTGCCCAGAATATAGAGGCCGATGGCCGAGGCGGCTGCCACGATTCCGAGAACCGGCCAGACCGCCCCCAG
>JAKLIU010000296.1 GCA_022709445.1 Spirochaetota bacterium
GTCCACGATCACCCCGCGGAGGTATTCCTGGACCGTGCGGAAGGTTTCCTTGGAGATGCGCGAGGCGGTCAGCACCTCCGGCGTCACCATGCTCAGGATGGTCCCGTCGTCGGGGTCGCGCACGTCCTTCAGGATGTGCGGCCGGTAGACCACGCCCTCGTTGACCACCATGGCCATCATGTTGGCCACCTGCAGCGGCGTTGTGCCCAGGTAGCCCTGCCCGATCGCCAGGTTGAGCGTGTCGCCGCCGAGCCACTTCTCGTGGAACTGCCGCTCCTTCCACTGGGGCGTGGGAACGAAGCCCTCGGTCTCGCCGGCCAGGTCGATCCCGGTCGGCTGGCCGAAGCCGAATTCCCTCGCGTAGCTGACGATCCGCTCTATGCCCAGCTTGTCCCGTCCCACTTCCCAGAAGTAGACGTCGCAGGACTGGGCCAGGGCGTCCGCCAGGTCCACCCGCCCGTGTCCGGGCTTGCGGATCCAGCAGCGGAACACGCGATCGCCGTAGCTGATCTCGCCGGTGCACAGGACTTTCTCGTCCACGGACACCGCCTTCTCCTCGATGATGGCCGTGGTCATCACGGTCTTGAAGGTCGAGGCCGGCGGGTAGCTGGACTGGATGGCCCTGTTGATGAGCGGCCGGCGCTCGTCCGCCAGGAGGCGCGCGTACTCGTTGTTGCCGCCCTTGTCTATGATGATGTTGGAGTTGAAGGACGGATACGACACCATGGCCAGGATCTCGCCGGTCGAGGGCTTGAGAACCACGATGGACCCGATCCGCTCGCCAAGGGCCTTCTCGGCGAGGATCTGCAGGCCGCGGTCGATGGTCAGGGTGATGTTGTTGCCCATGACCGGCTTCTCCACGGCCGGGGCGGATTCAGCCACGCTGCGGCCGCGCACGTCCACGGTCTTGAACTGCCGGCCGTCCACCCCGCGGAGCACGGTGTCGTACTGGCGCTCCACTCCCGACTTTCCCAGGATGTCGCCGGCCTTGTAGCCCTTGTTGAAGTACACCTTGAGCTCGTCGCGGGATATCTCCCCCACGAACCCGATCAGGTGCGAGAAGCTGCCGGTCTCCAGGTAGTTGCGCTTGGGCCGGGAGTACCAGGACACGCCGGGGAATTCGTCGATGCGCTCCGCGAGCCTGGTGATCACGTCCTGGCCGATGGAGGACGCGAGCTCCACGGGCTGGTAGAGCCGGTAGTAGGCGGGCGGCACCTTCTGCCTGAGCGTCTCGACCGGCTCGTCCAGCAGGGCGGCGAGCTTCTGGAACACGGTGTCCCGCATGTCGGCCGGCGTCTCCGCCGGCACGATGGTCAGCGCGAACGAGTCCACGTTCAGCACGAGCGGGATGTTGTAGTTGCGGTCGTAGATCTCCCCGCGCTGCGCGGGAAGGAGCTCGATCTGGCGCGAGATGCTCACGGCCTTGGTCCGGTACTCGCCGCCCCTGACCACCTGGAGGTAGAAGAGGTAGGACGCGTACCAGGCGAACACCATGCCCGCCACCACGATGAGGGCGGCCGACTTGAAGCCGGCGGATCCGCGTTCCCCCTGCGGGTAGTCGCTCACGTATGCCGCTCCCTGGGCAGGATGAAGCGCTCCAGCGGCAGGAGGAGGAGGAAGAGCACGGGGGCGGCGACCGCGTTGTAGGCGGCCTCCAGCCAGAGCTGGTACGAGAGGAAATCGTAGGCGGGCAGCCGGTCCTTGAACAGGAGGGCCAGTGCCCCGAGGTAGACCGCCTTGGCCAGGGTGGCCAGGAAACCGAACAGGAAGGGCATGAAGATCCGGTCTATGTAGAATTTGCCGGAGAACGCGTTGAACGACCAGGCGACGGCGGTCTTGATGAACGCGTTGAGCCCCAGGGGACCCGAGCTCATCCCGTCCTGCAGGAGACCGGCGACGAAGCCCGTGGCCTGCCCCTGCGGCGACGGGTTCTTGAAGGCGACGAACACGATGAACAGGAGGGCCAGGTCCGGGCTGATGGACAGGAGGGCGATGGCGTCCAGCCAGGTGGACTGGATCACCAGGAGGAGGACCGTGATGGCCAGGGAAACGAGGAATCGCCTGATCACGGGGTCTCCTCCGCCGCCGTCCCGTCCTGGCCGCCGACCAGGAAGACGTACTCCAGCCTGCCGAAATCCAGTATCGGTTCCATCTCCAGCTCCAGCGAGGTGAGGTAGTCTATCAGGCGCAGCTTGGAGACCCGTCCCACCACGATGCCCGCCGGATAGATGGACTGCAGGCCGCTGGTGACCACCAGGTCGCCGAACTGTATCTCCGAACCCGCCCGCTTCTTGATGTACTTGACGACCAGCGGGTCGTCGCGGTTGCCGGATCCCGTCGCCAGGCCGTCGTAGCGGGAACGCTCCAGGCGCACGGCGATGAAGCTGGAGGAGTCGTAGACCGGCACCACCGTGCAGGTGCTCCGGCCGACCTCCAGCACCCTGCCCACCAGGCCCTCTATGCCGTCCTGGTAGGCGACCACCGCCTGGTTCTTGCGCACCCCGTCCAGCGAGCCCTTGTCCACCACGAAGGTCGAGAAGAGGTTCTCCGGATCCTTGGCCACGATCCGGGCCGCCATGAGCGAGCGCTCGGAACGGAGCTCGAAGCCCAGCTGTTCCTGCAGGCGCTCGTTTTCCCGCCGGAGCTCGGTGTAGCCGCGCTCCAGGTTGCCCAGGGCCTCCACCCTGGCCAGGAGCTCCCGGTGGCTGTCCTGCAGCTGCCTGAGCTCCGCTATGCTGTTGACGGTGTCGGTGAAGAAGTCGCCGACCGCGTCGAACCCCTTCTGGAAAAAGGAGATGACGGTCAGCCCGATCCGCTCGGGCACGCCTGCCAGGCTCCTCGTGGAGACCGTCAGCGTGATGAGGGCCGCGGCGAGCATGAGTCCGGAGGCCATCAGGTTGAGCCTGGAGGAACGGCGGC
>JAKLIU010000297.1 GCA_022709445.1 Spirochaetota bacterium
CGCGCGGCAACCGCTTCATGATGGGCCGGCTGGCCCGCGCGCTCGAGGGGCGGGGCGCGGAGTCCTTACTGGCCGAGGACGGCGGGCTGGACCTGGCCCGGCTGCTGCTGCCGGCCCCGGCGCTGGGCGGCCCGGGCGGAGCCGAGCTGTCCTTCGGTCGCAGCCAGGTCGAGGCCGTGTGGCGATCGCCGGAGGATGGGCGGGTTCTCCGCCGGACGGTCTTCGCCGCGGACAGCGCCGAGGTCCTGCGCTCCGAGCTGCTGGGCGCCGACGGGCGGCCGGTGCTGAGCGCGGAGTTCGACCCGCCGGCCGAATGCGGCGGCCTGCACCCGGTGCGCGGCTTCCGCCTGCGCCTGGCGCGCCCGGCTGAGATGCGGCTGGAGATCCGCTTCAGCGGCCCCGAGGTCAACTGCCCGGTGCGTCCGAAGGCCTTCGACCTGGCGGCCCCGGAGGGCGCCGAGCTGGTGGACCTCGACAAGGCCAGTCCCCCCGCCCCCGGCTCAGGTTCCGGCGGCGGCGCCGGTCCGCGTCCGGCCCCCTGACGCGATGGGATCCCTGGAGCTGCTCCGCCGGCTGCTGGCGGCCTCCGCCCGACTTTCCAGCCGGCGCCCCTGTACCGTCCTGGCCGGGGCTCTGCTGGTGACCCTGGCCGCCGCCTGGCCGGCCGTCCGCACCCTGCGGAACATCGAAAGCAACCTGGTCGAGGTGCTCACCGCCGGGCTGCCCCGCGCCGAGACCTACAAGCGGATCGCCCGCGACTTCGGGGTGATCGACCGCCACTACCTGGTGGTCGAGGCCGCCGATCCCGCGGACCTGCCGGCCGCCAAGGAGCTCGCCTCCCGTCTGGCGGCGGCGCTGTCCTCCGATCCCGGAAGGGACGGACGGTTGCGCTCCGCGCTGGACGGCGACACCGCCCTGGCCGCCCGGCTCGGGGCGGCGCTGGACGGCGACTGCGGCCTGGCCGGCCGGCTGGGGCTGGCGCTGGGCCGCTCCGACGGACTGGCTGACCGCCTGGCCCTGGCGCTGCCCGGCGATCCGGGGCTGGCCCGGGACCTGGCCGCCGTCCTCGGCCCGGACCGGCGCCGCGCCGCGCGGCTGGCCCGGGCCCTGCCCATGGTGCGCTCGGCGCGCGCGCGGCTCGACCTGGGGCGGTTCCTGCGGGACCACGCCCAGCTCTACCTCGACGCCGAGTCGGCCGCCGCGCTGGCCGCCCGCTTCTCCGACGAGGGCCTGGCCCGGGCCATGGAGCGCAACGCCCGGCTGCTCGAGGCGGGCACCCCCTGGCAGCGCGTGGAGGCCGACCCGCTCGACCTGGCCTCGCTGCTGCCGGAGCTGGCCAGGCGGCGCGGGGCGGGGGAGGGCTCCGGGCTTGACCCGGACGGCTTCATGGTCTCGGCCGACCGCCGGATGGTGCTGGTCAGCGTGCTGGCCACCCAGTCGGCCGGCGACCGGGGCTTCACCGCCCGGCTCATGGAGCACAGCCGCGAGACGGTGCGCCGCGAGAGCGGGGAGTTCTTCTCCGGCGAACGCGCCGGGCTGGCCGGCCGCCTCAGCGTGGAGATCGGCGGCGCCTACGCCGCCATGGAGCAGCACGGCTCGCTGCTGCTCCGGGGGCTGCTGCTCTCGTCGGCGGGCGCGCTGGCCGTCATCCTGCTGATGTTCGCCGTCGCCTACCGGCGGGCCTCCAGCCTGCTCTTCGTGGGCCTGCCGCTCCTGGCCCCGGTGGTCTGGACCCTGGCGGCCGCCCCGCTCCTGCTGGGCGGGCGCCTCTCGATCCTGGGGGCGGGCTTCGCGGCCGTGCTCCTGGGGCTGGGCATCGACTTCGCGGTGCACCTCTACAACCGCTACGTGAGCGCCCGGGCGGGCGGACTGGCCCCGGCCGAGGCGGCGGAGGCCAGCGTGAACTCGACCGGCGAGGGCATCGTCATCGGGGCGCTGACCACCGTGGCGGCCTTCGCGGGCATGGCCCTGACCAGCTTCCGGGGGCTCACCGAGTTCGGGGTCATGGCCGCGCTGGGGGTGGGCCTGTCGATGGTCGGGCTGCTGGCCGTGCTGCCGGCCGCCCTGGTGGTCATCTCGCGGCGCTCCGAGCAGATCCGACCCGCCCCGGCGCCTTCCCCCTTCGGGCTCGGCCTGGTGGCCAGGATGGTGGAGTCCCGCCCCGGGGCGCTCCTGGCCCTGGGCGGACTGGTGATGGCCGCGGGCCTGGCCGCCGCTTGCGTGGCCCCCGGCCGGCACGGCCTGGGCTTCGAGAGCGACTTCGCCGCGCTGGGCCCGCCTCGCGAGGTGGACACCAGCGGGGAGCTCAACCGGCGGGTGGCCCGGGCCTTCGGCCAGGCCGAGCGGGAGGTCTCCGTGGTGGTCCGCGGGGCGGACGCCGGGGAGGTCATGGCCCGCACGGCCGGGCTGCGCGAGCGCGCCCGGGCGCTGGCCGCCTCCGGAGCTGTCGGGCCGATGCGCTCGATCCTGGACATCGTGCCTTCCCCGGCCGAGCAGGAGCGGAGCCTGACGCTGGCCCGCGCCCTGCCGCTAGGCGATCTGCCGGCCCGTCTCGATCGCGCGGCGGTCGCCGCCGGTTTCCGGGCCGGAAGCTTCGCGCGCTTCGGCGGGGAGGTCGGGAGGCTGGCCGAAGGCATTCGCGCCGGGGAGCGGCTCGACCCCGGACGCATCCCCGACCCGGCCCTGGCCGAGATGGCCGGCTTCTTCTTCGCGCCGGCCGCTCCGGACCGGCCGGTCTGGCAGACCAATTCGCGCATCGCGCTCCCGGCGGGCCGGTCGGATCCGGACGTCTACGCTGCCAACCTGGCCAGCGCAAAGCGTACGATGATCGTCGCCACCGTCTTCTACTTCATCGGCGCGATCATCTGGGAGTCCCGCCGCGAATCGACCCGCGGCAAGGAGGCAGGGTAGCCCGCCAG
>JAKLIU010000298.1 GCA_022709445.1 Spirochaetota bacterium
TGCCGCGTGGCGAGGGTGCCGGACTGCACCTTCCCGTCCTTGTGGAAGGATATCGCGGTGCCGCCCTTGAAGTGGACCAGGTAGGGCTTGAAGGCGGTGCCGACGCTGGAACCGGTGGCGAGCCACACGGTGGCCAGGCTCTGGTCCGAGACGAGGGTTCCGGTCTTGGGCTTTTCATCTTCGTTAAGAATGGTCGTGGTTCCTTTCCGGATGGCGCCGGCGTCTCGGGATGCGCCCGCGAGCCTTCGCGCACCTGCAAGTATACACGAAACGCGCGGGTTTTTCGAGGCTATCCCGGCGGTCCTCCCGGTGCTATGCTCCAGCCATGGACAGAGCCCTCCTGGTGACCGGCGGCGACGCCCCGCCCTTCTCCGCCCTCTCGGCGCGACTCGGGGAATTCGGCTTCGTGTGCGCGGCCGACTCGGGCCTGGACACGGTGCGCGCCTGGGGCGTCGAACCGGACCTGGTGGTGGGCGACTTCGACTCGCTGGCGGATCCGTCCGTCCTGTCGGAATACTCCGCGGTGATCCGCCACCCGGCGGCAAAGGACGACACCGACACCGAGATCGGCCTGTGCGAGCTGCGGGCCCGCGGCTGGCTGCGCGTGACTATGGCCGGCGGAGGCGGCGGCCGCCTGGACCATCTCCTGGCCCTGCGGGCCCTCTTCGAGCGGCCGGACGGCCCCGACGAGTGGATCACCGCCCGCGAGCGGGTGCTCAAGCTGTCCGCAGCCGCCGACTTCATCCTGGCCCCGGGAGCCACCGTTTCCGTCTTCCCGCTGTCCGGCGGGGCTTCCGGCATGGAGAGCGAGGGCCTGGCCTGGCCCCTGGCCGGGTTGAGCTGGGACGCCGGTCACTTCGGCGTGTCCAACGTGGCGACGACGGGCCGCTTTAGCGTCAAGCCCGGGAAGGCCCCCCTGCTCCTGGTCCTGCCCCTGGCTGTCCCCTGAGCGCGGACAGGCGGGCGAAGGCCTCCCGCAGCCGCTCCAGGGTGTCGCGCGGATCCTGCACCAGGACCCGCTTCCCGGCCAGCAGCTCCGCGATGCCGATCTCCCGCGGATAGCGAGGGATGATGTGCTGGTGCAGGTGCTCGATGCTGGCACCCGCCACCAGGCCCATGTTCCAGCCCAGGTTGTAGCCCGCCGGCCGGTGGGTCTCGTCCAGCACGTCCAGGCAGAGCATGGTCAGCGCGTCGGCCTCCGCCCGTTCGTCCTCCCCGAGTTCCCGAAGGTCCAGGGCATGGCGCCGCGGGAACACCAGGAGGTGGCCGGGGTTGTACGGATAGAGGTTGAGCGACACGACCCAGCGTTCGGTCTCCCAGGCAATCAGGCTCTCCACCCCGGGATCCCCGTCCCGGACCAGGCAGAGTATGCAGCCTTCGGGTTTCTTGCCCGTCAGGTAACCCAGCTTGTCGAAGTTGAAGAAATACTCCATGGCTCAGGGCTTCCCCGGGAGTCCGGCGGCGGTCGCCGGCTGGGGCGGGACGGCAGGCGCGCTCGCCCGGGGCGGCAGGCCGGCCTCTATGGCCAGGTAGTCCACCAGCCAGGGATAGCGGGCCAGGAGCTCTCCGTAGGCCTCCAGGGATTCGAGCCTGAGCCGGTCCCCCAAGGCGGTCGCCGAGGCTTTGGCCAGCGCCGGCTCGACCGCCTCTCGGTAGCGCTCCATGTAGGCCAGGTAGAACTCCCGCGCCTCCTCGTAGAGCGCGATGTCCGGCACCGAGGCCGATACCAGTTCCACCGCCGGGCTCTCCAGCTCCGGAACCGCGGCCGCCGCCGCGGAAGCCAGGGCCGCCGAGGCCGAACCGTCCGCGAGCGAGCGGGATCCGGCGGGATCCATGGCCAGGGAGACGAGCGTGGGCCTGAGCGCGGCGGCCGCCCGTTCGAGCGCACCCTGAAGCCAGGCGGAAAGCCCCTCGTCGTCCCTGATGCCTTCCCGCTCCACCAGCCCGGGCAGGGCGGCGGGTTTCACGGCGGCGGAGAGCCGCAGCTCCAGCGACCAGGAAAAGTCCGGCTCGCCGGCCATGAATGCGCTGTAGGCCGCGGCCGAGGGCAGTTCCCCCGACAGGCGGACTGACCGGGATGCCGGACGCGGGTTGAACGGCAGGAGGCGCAGGTTGGTGGGAAGGAGGGCGGCGGCCGTCCAGCGGAATCCGCCCGGCATGACCGTGTCCGGGTGGACGCCTCCGGTCTTGGTGACCAGCACCGCCAGGGAGCCCGGCTCGATCCTGAGCGGGAGCCAGCCGGCCAGGAAGGCCGCCAGCGCGGCGAGGACGAGCAAGAGGATGGCCAGTATCCAGGTGACGCGTTTCATCGATAGCCGCTCCGTGCCGCACCGTGCTCCTTACTTTATAAACCCTGACGGCCGGTTTTTCCAGCGCGGGTTCTTGCCCCGGCCGCCGCCGCCGGGTACAGTGGAGCCATGCAGGACCCCCGTTCCTTCGCAGTTTCCGAAATCACCGAGCTCCTCAAGCTGGCCCTGGAGGACGGCTTCCCCGACATCGTGGTGGAGGGAGAGATCTCCAACTGGAGGCCGGCGCCATCGGGGCACGTGTATTTCACGCTCAAGGACCGCGGCTCCATGCTGCAGGCGGTCATGTTCAAGGGCAAGGCCATGCGCCTGGCCTTCAAGCCGGCCGACGGGACCCTGGTCAGGGCGCGCGGAGGGCTGACGGTCTACCAGGCCAGGGGCCAGTACCAGCTGGTGGTCGAGTCCATGGCCAGGGCCGGCGAGGGCGACATCCTGGCCACCCTGGAGGAACGCAAGCGCCGGCTGGCCGCGGAAGGGCTGTTCGACGAGGCGCGCAAGCGTCCCATCCCGGCCTTCCCATCCCGGGTGGCGGTCATCACCTCCCCCACCGGCGCCGCGGTCCGGGACATCCTGAACGTCCTGGGGCGGCGCAACGCGGGCATACGCG
>JAKLIU010000299.1 GCA_022709445.1 Spirochaetota bacterium
CTCCTGTCCCGGCGTTTCGCGGAGCCGGGCCTGGACCCGGTGGCGGAGCTGGCCTCCGGCGGCTGGGACGGGCTGGCCCTGGCCGCCTCGGACGGGCCCACGCTGGCGCGCCTGGCCGCGGGTCCGGGAGGCGCCGGGGCCTGGTCGCGGCCCTTCGTCGCCCTGGAGAGCGGGGCCGGCACCGCGTCGGCCGCCAGGCTGGCCCGGTCCATGGGGCTGCCCATCATGGCGACGCCCGCGGGAACCCTCTTCGGGCCGGACGACGCCGACCGCCTCCGCCTGCTGGCTGCCATAGACCGGCGGGTGACCCTGTCCGGCCTGGCCGGCGCGTCGTCCTGGCGGGAACCCGGCCCGCCCGACGAGGCCCCCTCCGCCGCCAGGGCAGCCTCCCTGTACTCGGCCTGGCCGGAGGCGAGGGTGGCCGCCGCACTCCTGGTCCGGGAAGCCGCCGACGCGTCGTCCTTCTTCTCCTCCCCGCCAGCCTTCCCCGCCTGGCGCGGCCTGGACGACGAGGAGACCTTCAGGAGCCTGCGCCGGGCCTGCGAGGAGGGGGCCGCCAGGCGCTATGCGCCCGGGGGCATGGGCCGGGCTGACGTGGCCGCGCGACTGTCCCGGGAGCTGGCCATGATCCGGGACAAGGGCTTTTCCGGCTACTTCATGGTGGTGCGGGACATCGTGTCCGCCTGCCCCCGCACCTGCGGGCGGGGGAGCGCCGCCTCGAGCATCGTCTCCTACCTCCTGGGCCTGACGCACGTGGACCCGCTGGCCCACGACCTGTTCTTCGAGCGCTTCCTCAACGAGGGCCGCACCGACCCGCCGGACATCGACATAGACTTCCCCTGGGACGAGCGGCCGGCCGTGCTCGCCGGGGTGTTCCGCGACTACGCGGGACGGGCGGCCATGGTGGCCGACCACTGCCGCTTCTCCGGCCGCAGCCGCGTGCGGGAGCCGGCCCTGGCCCTGGGCAAGACCCCGGACGAGGCCATGGCCCTGACCGAGGAGTGGCGGCTGAAGGGGCCGGATGCTCTGCCTCCGGAACTGGCCCGGGCGGCGGAGCTCCTGCGCGGGGTGCCGCGCTACATCGGGACCCATCCCGGCGGCGTGGTGGTGGTGCCCGGGGCCATCACCGACTACACGCACGTGCAGGCCAGCCCCATGGGCCTGCCGGTGCTGGCCTGGGAAAAGGACGGCACCGAGCGCGCGGGCCTGGTCAAGATCGACCTCCTGGGGAACCGTTCCCTGGCCGTGCTCCGCGACTGCATCGAGCTGGTCTCGGCAAAGGCGCCCCCGGGGGGGGAGCTCTCCTGGGACCGGTTCAATCCGGTGGACGAGCCCCGCGCGCGGGAGCTGATCGAGTCGGGGCACACGATCGGCATCTTCTACATAGAGTCCCCGGCCACGCGCCAGCTCCTGGCCAAGATGCGGACGGCTGACTACGGCCACCTGGTCGCGGCCAGCTCGATCATCCGGCCGGCGGCCAACAAGTACATTGCCGAATACGTGCGGCGCCTCCGCGGAGGTTCCTGGCGCCGCCTGCCGCCCGCGGTGGAGGAATGCCTCTCGGAGACCCATGGCATCATGGTGTACCAGGAGGACGTGGCCCGGGCGGCCATGGCGGCCGCGGGCTTCACGGCGGCCGAGGCCGACGCCTTGCGCAAGGCGCTCACCAAGAAACGCAAGGGGCCTGGCTTCCCGGCCCTGCGCGAGCGATTCATGGAAGGCTGCGCCCGGAACGGGACCGGACCGGGGGACGCGGACGAGCTGTGGTCCATGATGCTGTCCTTCGACGGCTACTCGTTCTGCAAGGCCCACTCCGCGTCCTACGCCCTGGTGTCCTACCGGCTGGCCTGGATGAAGGCCTGGCACCCGGGCGAGTTCATCTGCTCGGTGATCAACAACGGCGGCGGCTTTTACGGCACCCAGGCCTACGTGGACGAGGCCCGCCGCCTGGGCTTCCAGCTGAGACCGCCCCACGTCAACGATGGCGGCACGGTCTACCGGGTCGAGTCCGCGGGCCCCCCGGCCATACGGGCGGGCCTGGCCCAGGTGGCCGGCGCGTCGGCCGGCTGCGTGGCGCGCACGGCCGGGGAGCGGGAACGCGGCGGGCCCTTCGCGGACTTCATCGACTTCCTGGACCGAGTGCGGCCGTCCTTCGACGATCTCCGCGCGCTCGCGCTCTCGGGCAGCCTGGACGGGCTGGGCGCCGGGGGCGAAGTCCTGAACCGGCCGCGCATGCTGTGGGCCTGGCACCAGTGGCGGACCGCCGGCGAACGGGGCCGCGGCAGGGAGCTCTTCCCGTCCTGGAAGGCGCCCGCCTGCATCGGGGACTACAGCCCATCGCGCAAGCTGGCCGACGAGGCCCGGTTCCTGGGCGTCATCCTGTCGGCCCGGCCTTCCGACCTGTACGCCGGCCGCGCCGGGGCCGCGGCGGCCCGCCTGGGCTGGCCGGCGCCCGTTCCATCGTCGTCCCTGCCCTCGCTCCTGGGGCGGCGCACAGCCCTGGTCGGCGTGGCCGTGGCTGGCAAGGAGGTGATGGCCTCCACGGGGCAGGCCATGTGTTTCCGCTCGTTTTCGGACGCCGACGGGGTCTTCGAGACCGTGGTTTTCCCTAAAGTATGGGAACGGCTCATGCCGATCCTCGAAGGGAACGTGGCCTTCCTGCTTCTGGGGATTCCACGCGACGACCTTGGAGCCGTTGCCCTTCACCTTGAGGACGCCCGAGGCCTGAATCGCCCATGCCGACCCGGGGGGTGACCGCCCGTGAAGATCGCAGTGACGGCCTCGCCTGAAATGGAACATCCCGCCAAGCGCCTCATGAAGGCGCTGTCGTCGGCGGGGCTCGAGTGCTACGGGCTCAAGTTCCACGACGGCTGGATGGACGAACGGCGCTCCAGGCTGGAC
>JAKLIU010000003.1 GCA_022709445.1 Spirochaetota bacterium
CCGCGAGATCGGCGAACTGATCGTCACGCAATCGCACTACGCCGCCCGGCGGCTGGCGGAGATTCCGGGGGTGAAGATTCCCCGCACGGGCGGCTTCTTCAAGGAATTCGTCGTGAAGACGCCGGTTCCGGCCAAGGAGATAGTGGACAAGCTGGAACGCCGCGGCGTCGTACCCGGGCTCGAGCTGTCGCGCTACTACCCGAAGCGCACCCACGAGCTGCTCGTCTGCGTAACCGAGATGAACACCAAGGCCCAGATCGACGCGCTCGCGGCCATGCTCGCGGAGGTGACCAAGTGAACCTGAAACCGGAACCCCTGGCCTTCGAGCTGTCCAGCCCCGGCCGCGTGGGCGTGGCCCTGCCCGCATGCGACGTGCCCGCGACCCCGCTCCCCAAGGCCATGCTGCGAGCGGAGCTCAAGCTCCCCGAACTGGACGAGCTGACCGTGGTGCGCCACTTCACGCTCCTGTCGCAGAAGAACTTCAGCATCGACTCGCAGTACTATCCGCTGGGCTCCTGCACCATGAAGTACAATCCCAAGGTGAACGAGCAGGCCGCGGCCCAGCCGGGCTGGCGCGGCACCCACCCCCTGGTGGGCGACGCCTACAGCCAGGGCGCCATCGAGCTGATGTACCGCCTGCAGCGCAGCCTGGAGAAGATCGGCGGCTTCGTCGCCTCCAGCCTCCAGCCCGCCGCCGGCGCCCACGGCGAGCTGGCCGGCGTGTTCATGATCCGCGCCTACCACGTGTCCCGCGGCGACCTCAAGCGCACCACCATGCTCATCCCCGACTCGGCCCACGGCACCAACCCCGCCACCTGCACCATGGCCGGCATGAACGTGGTGACCATCCCCAGCAACGCCGAGGGCGGCGTCGACCTGGACCAGCTCAAGGCGCACTGTAACGACACGGTCGCGGGCATCATGATCACCAACCCCAGCACCCTGGGCCTCTTCGAGCGCAACATGGAGAAGATCGCCGGGATCGTGCACGACTGCGGGGGCCTGGTGTACGGCGACGGCGCAAACATGAACGCCATCGCCGGCATCGTGCGGCCCGCGGACCTGGGCGTCGACGTGATGCACTACAACCTGCACAAGACCTTCTCCACGCCCCACGGCGGCGGCGGCCCGGGCGTCGGCTTCGTCGGCGCGGCCCCCATCCTGGCTCCCTTCCTCCCCGGCCCGGTTGCGGTGGAGAAGGGCGGCTCGTACGCCATGGCCATGCCGGAGAAGAGCATAGGCAGGCTCAAGAGCTTCTACGGCAACTTCGGCGTCCTGGTGCGCGCGTACACCTACGTGCTCATGCTGGGCGAGGAAGGCATGCGCCGCATGTCCGAGAGCGCCGTGCTCAACGCCAACTACCTCAAGGTCCTGGTGGAGAAGCACTACAAGGTCAAGTTCCCCAGGCGCTGCATGCACGAGTTCGTGGCCATGGGCGACGTCGCCGAGGGCATCCACACCCTGGACATCGCCAAGCGACTCATCGACTACGGCTTCCACCCGCCCACCATCTACTTCCCGCTCATCGTCCCCGAGGCCATCATGATCGAGCCGACGGAGACGGAGAGCAAGGAGACCCTGGACGCGTTCGCGGCCGTGATGGCCAAGATCGCGGAAGAGGCGAAGACGCATCCGGAACTGCTGCATGACGCCCCTCACGACACGCCCGTCGGGCGCCTCGACGAGGTGGCCGCCGCGCGCTGTCCCGTGCTCTGCTACCGAGGCTGATCCGCCGGTATTCCCGTTCCGCTCAAGGCCGTCCCATCCGGGGCGGCCTTTTCCATTGGGACAGAATCAGACCACAGAGTCACAGAGCCACAGAGAGGTCAGGAACACGAACCATAGCTACAGGGGCCACAGAGGGGATGGAGAAAGGTTTGGCAAGCATCCTGCCTCGTCCTTGCCACCGTTCTCCTCTGTGTCTCTGTGCCTCTGTGGTTCAATTATCTTTTCCCGTCCGTGCTCTCAGTGTCTCCGTGGTGGAATTCCTGTTTCCCGCGCGACCTTGCCCGAAACGCGCGCCCGTGCGACAATCGCCGCGTGAGCATGACGCAGACCCCCGGCTCGGTACTCAAGTCGGTATTCGGCTACGACTCCTTCAGGCCCTTCCAGCGGGAGATCATCGACACCCTGCTCTCCGGACGGGACTGCCTGGCGGTCCTGCCCACCGGCGGCGGCAAGTCGCTGTGCTACCAGGTGCCGGCGCTCCTCTTGCCGGGACCGACGCTCGTCGTGTCGCCGCTCATAGCCCTCATGCGCGACCAGGTCTCCGCGCTGGTCTCCGCCGGCGTCGAGGCTTCCTTCATCAACAGCAGCCTGGGCGCGGAGGAACGCCGCGAGATCGAGCTGCGCGTCAGGCAGGGCAGGGTGCGCCTCATCTACGCGGCGCCGGAGTCGCTGTCCGGCGAGCGGGTCCTGTCCCTGTTCGACGCGGTGCGGCCGTCGCTGGTGGTCGTCGACGAGGCCCACTGCGTGTCCGAGTGGGGGCACGATTTCCGGCCGGAATACCGCGGGCTGTCGGCGCTGCGCGGACGCTTCCCGGGGGCGGTGTGGCTCGCGGCCACCGCGACGGCGACCGCCCGCGTCCGAGAGGACATCATCGGCTCGCTGGGCCTGCGCGAACCCGAGGTGTTCCTGGGCGGCTTCGAGCGGCCCAACCTGCGCATTTCCGTGGAGCCCAAGGCGGAGGCCAGGCGGCGCGTGGTCCAGTTCGCGCGCGCCAGGCCCGGCGAGTCGGGCATCGTGTACTGCGGATCGCGCAAGCGGGCGGAGGACTTCGCGACGGCACTCGTCGCGGCGGGCGTCAAGGCCGCCGCCTACCACGCCGGCATGCCCGCGGAGGAACGCTCCCGCAACCAGGAAGCCTTCGTGCGCGACGACGTCCTGGTCATGTGCGCCACGGTGGCCTTCGGCATGGGCATCGACAAGCCCGACGTGCGCTTCGTCATCCACGTGGACCTGCCCAAGAGCGTGGAGAACTACTACCAGGAGATAGGCCGCGCCGGCCGCGACGGGCTGCCCTCCGACTGCGTACTCCTCTACGGTCCGGGGGATTTCGTGGCGGCCTCGCGCCTCTTCGACGCGCTGGAGGAAGACCAGAAGCGCATGGCCCTGGCCAGGCTGGACTCCATGCGGGGCTACGCCGAGAGCGATCTCTGCAGGCGCGGCCTGATCCTCTCCCACTTCGGCGAGCCTCTGCGGGACGAGCCCTGCGGCAGCTGCGACAACTGCATGCGCGGGCCCGTGGAGACGGTCGACGCAACCGTCGCCGCCCAGAAGTTCCTGTCCTGCGTCAAGCGCACCGGCGAGCGCTTCGGGGCGGCCCACGTGATCGACGTGCTGCTCGGCGAACGGACCGAGAAGGTCGAGCGCTTCGGGCACGCTGCCCTGTCCACCTTCGGCATAGGCGGGGAGCTGGACCGGGCGGCCTGGACGGCCCTCGCCCGCAGGCTGGTCTCGACCGGGCACGCCCTGAGGGATCCGGAACGATCGACCCTGTCGCTCGGCGCACCGGCTTTCGCCCTCTTCAAGGGCGAGTCCGCGTACCCGGTGCCCGCTTCCCTCCTGTCGGCCTCCACGGGCCCGGAAGCGGACGACCCGGTCGGCCATGCGCTCAGGGGCAAGCGCGGGACCGCCGCCAGGCGAGGCAGTCGGCCGGCCGGCGACGAAGCCTTGGCCGCCCGGTTCCAGGCGGCCTCAGACGACGATCCGGACGCCGCGGCCCTCTTCCTGCGGCTGAAAGCCCTCCGCAAGAGCCTGGCTGACGGACTGGGCCTCCCGCCCTACGTGGTTTTCCCCGACCGGACACTCAGGGAGATGGCTGTCGCGCGGCCGCGGAGCGAAGCCGCCCTGGCGGGCCTCCATGGCGTGGGCCGGGCCAAGCTGGCCAAGTACGGAGAGGCCTTCCTGTCGGCGATACGCGGCGGCGCAGACTCCGGCGGCGGGTCGGGAAGCAGCTCCGAAGGCGACGCTGAAGACGGGTCCTGAACGTCCTGGCGTCGGATCGGCCCGAATTGCTCCTCCGGACCGGCCGTCCCCGCCCGGGGAACGATCCCGGAACGTTATAAAAACAGTATTTTGGCTGGAATAGCGCGGACTCTGCGCGTATTCCGCTTGACAGGAACGCATTGTGCATTAAAATAGTGCTAAACCGGTTAACTAAAGCGGTTTATCGACTGTTCATGTTCTGCAAGGAGGAACCATGAAACGGCTTATTGCGATGTTTATCGTCGTCCTGTTGGCGTTCGCGCTCGTCGCCGGTTGCGCCAAGAAGGTCGCGCCGCCCGAGGATGTGGTCATCGAGATGTGGACCCAGGAGAACGAGAAGGAAGCCCTTCCGTACCTGCAGGCCCTCGCCGCCGCGTACACCGCCGCGCACCCGAACGTGACCTTCGAGATCGTCTCCAAGGAGACCGAAGTGCTCCGCGAGGACTTCCAGACCTCGTCCCTGGCCGGCAACGCCCCCGACCTGCTGTGGACCGTGTCCGACCATGCCGGCCCCTTCGTGGTGGCCCAGCTGATCCAGCCGGTCGACTCCCTCATCAACATGAACGACTACGTCGAGTCCGTGGTCATGGACAACAAGACCTGGGCGGTCCCCATCGCCGCGGGCAACCACCTGACCTTCCTGTACAACAAGAAGTTCGTCGCCGAGGCCCCGGCCGACAGCGATGCCATGATCGCCCTGGCCAAGCAGCTCCAGGCCGACAAGAAGGTCACCTACGGCCTCGTGTTCAACCAGCTCGAGCCCTTCTGGCTGGTCCCCTTCCTCGGCGGGTTCAACGGCAAGGTCTTCGCCGCCGACGGCGTCACCCCGACCCTCAACACCCCCGAGATGATCGCGGCCCTCCAGTTCTTCTATGACCTGAAGTTCACCCACAAGATCGTCCCCGTGGAAGCCGACTACAGCGCCGCCGACACCCTCTTCAAGGAAGGCAAGGCCGCCATGCTCATCAACGGCGACTGGTCCTTCTCCGACTACGCCACCGTCCTGGGCGCCGACCTCGGCATCGCCCGCATCCCCATGATCAAGTCCACCGGCAAGTACCCCGCACCGTACACCGCCGGCAAGTACTACATGATCGCGGCCGACGTCACCGGCGCCAAGCTCGAGGCCTGCGCCGACTTCATCAAGTTCGCCACCAACTACGAGAACCAGATCCAGCTGGTCACCCAGTACAAGCGCCTCCCCGGCCTCAAGGCCGCGCTGGCCGACCCGGTGATCGCCAACGACCCGATCCTCAAGGGCTCCGCCGAGCAGATGTCCGTGGGCACCCCCCAGCCGAACGTGCTGGAGATGCGCGCCGTCTGGGACGCCATGAAGCCCGAGATGAACAAGGTCTGGGGCGGCAAGATGAAGCCCGCCGACGCGGCCGTCGCCATGCAGGCCGCCGCGGAAGCCGGCATCGCCGCGCAGAAGTAATCGCCGGACTGACAGCGTAATCCTTCGCGGGAGGCCTTCACCGGCCTCCCGCATCATTGACGGGCCGCGGCGGGGAAGCGCCCCCGGGCGAGCCCCACCAGGAGGACCGGATGAAGAACCTGACGGGCGCCGTCATCGGCAAGAGCCTCGGAGAGGTCGGGCTGACGGTACTGACCATCATCGTGGCCGTGGCGGTCCTCGAGCTGATCCTCTATTTCATCCTGCACAAGCTGCTCAAGCACCGGCTGGCCACGCCCATCATGCTCATCGCGCCGGCCGCCATCGGGATGGCCATGCTGATCGTGTACCCGCTCCTGTACGAGCTGCGCCTGGCCTTCTCCAACATGAACCTGTACCATTTCAAGAATCCCGAGTTCAGCCTGGCCCAGGGCCTGGCCAACTTCAAGCGCATCTTCACGGAGCCGGTCCTCAAGCAGGTGACCATCCTCCCGCTCCTGGTGCGCACCTTCATCTGGACCTTCATCCAGATCACCTTCCACGTGGCCGGCGGCCTGACGCTGGCCCTGCTCCTGAACCGGAAGATCAAGTTCAAGGGCATCTACCGCGCCTTCCTGGTCTTCCCCTGGGCCATCCCGCAGATCATCGCGGTCCTGGCCTGGCGCGGCGAGTTCCACTACGAATACGGCTACTTCAACATCATGCTGCAGAACCTGGGCCTGGCCGCCATCAACTGGAAGCAGGACCCGTTCTGGAATTTCGTGGCCATCAACATGGTGAACATCTGGCTGGGCGTGCCGTTCATGATGATAACCCTGCTCGGCGGGTTGCAGAGCATCGACTCAACCTACTACGAGGCGGCCGAGATCGACGGGGCGGGCGGCTTCACCAAGTTCCGCACCATCACGCTGCCGCTGCTCAAGCCCATCCTGACGCCGTCCGTGGTGTACGGCATCATATGGACCTTCAACAACTTCAACGTGCCGTACTTCATCAACGAGCAGGAGCTGGAGAGTTCCGACATCCTGGTGACCGCGCTCTTCCGCGCCGCCTTCGAGTACAACCAGTACGGCTTCTCCGCGGCCTTCGCCCTCGTCATCTTCCTCATCCTGCTCGGGCTCACGGTCCTGTACATGAGGATATCCAACTTCAAGCCGGCGCTGCGGCGGGCCAGGGCCATGGTCGCCGAGACCTCGGAATAAGGGGAAGCCATGAACGCCAAACACGGAGCCGGATACTGGCTCTTCCACCGGGGCAAGGACGGGTCCCGCGCCGGCCGCCTGCTCACCCACCTGTTCCTGATCCTCGCCTGCATCGTGGCGATCTACCCCATACTGCGCGTCATGTCCGTGTCGCTCAGGCCCGGAGACCGCCTCCTGTCCACCTCGCTGGCGATCATTCCCGCCGACGCCACCATGGGCAACTACAAGGAAGCCTTCGACCGGGGCTTCCTCCTGTGGATATGGAACAGCCTGGTCATCACCCTGAGCACGGCCACCATCGGAGTGCTCCTGGCCAGCGCCTCCGCCTACGCCTTCGCGCGCTGGGAGTTCAAGGGGAAGAACGGCGGGCTGGTGTTCCTGTTCGCCACGCAGATGATCCCGGCGGCCATGCTCATGATCCCGCTGTACATCATAGCCGTGCGGATGGGGCTCATCGGCACCTGGAAGGGCCTGGTGATCGCCTACTCGGTCAGCTCCATCCCGTTCTCCATCTGGATGCTCAAGGGCTACTACGACACCATCCCCATCGAGCTGGAGGAGGCCGCGCTCATCGACGGGACCTCCCGCATCGGCGCCTTCTACCGCATCATCCTGCCCCTGTCCACGCCGTCCCTGGCCATCTGTTTCCTGTTCAACTTCATGACGGCCTGGAACGACTACCTCCTGGCGCGCATCATCCTGCAGAAGCCGGGCATGTGGACCTGGCCGCTGGGACTGCAGTCCTTCATCATGAACTTCCGCACCGAGTGGGGAGCGTACTCCGCCGGCGCCATCATGGTGTCCATACCGGTGATGATCCTCTTCTTCATTTCGTCCAAGTGGCTCATCTCCGGCATGACCCTTGGTTCGGTCAAGGGTTGACCCGGCTCGGCCCATGACGATGAAGGCGGCCGCAGGGCCGCCTTTTTTGCGCCCGTCGCCGACGCGTGCTATACTGCGGGCACATTCAGGGCGGCCGCCGGGCCCCAGCGGAGGAACGAATGAACTACAGGAGCAGCATTGCCAGCAGCGCGTCCGAGGAGCGGCTCTCCCGCCTCATGGAGGAACGCCTCGAGCCCGGGGCGGACCGCGCGCGCATCGACGAGCGGATCTGGGACCTCTTCGGCGAGGAATGGGCGGTGGTCTTCACCGACCTGTCCGGCTTCTCGCGCAAGGTGGAGGCCTTCGGCATCATCCACTTCCTGCAGATCATCTACGAGAGCGAGCGCATCCTGGTACCGGTGGTGGACGACAACGACGGGATCCTCCTCAAGCAGGAAGGCGATTCCATGCTGATCATTTTCCGCAAGCCTGCCAAGGCCCTCAGGGCGGCGGCCAGCATGCAGAAGGCCTGCGCGGCCTACAACAGGGGCAAGCCCGAGGAGGACCGCATCCTCCTCTGCGTGGGCGTCGGCTACGGCAGGATGCTGCGCATCGGCGACACGGACGTATTCGGCCGCGAGGTCAACGCATCCAGCAAGCTGGGCGAGGACACGGCCGAGGCCGACGAGGTGCTGGTCACGCAGGCCGTCGTCGATGCCGTCGGATCGGGGGATCCCTCCGACCCCAAGACGGTCTTCCGCTTCGAGGAACTGCCGGAAACGCCGGCGGCCGCGGGCAAGGCTTACCGCTACCTCTGGAAGTGATCGTCAGGACGCGTCCCGGCCCGGTCCGCCGCGAGAAGCCGGCGGACCGCCCGTGACGCTTCCGTCATCCGCCCGTCAGCGCTCCACCTTGTCCAGGAGGGCCTGGAGCGCCGTCTTGATGTCCGCGAACGAAGCGCCGGCTGCCGAGACGGCGTCGCGGATGGATTGCGACACGGGACCCGGCTCGAAGCCGAGGGCTCCCTTCACCGATTCCTTGTCCAATCCCCACAGGTAGAGCTCCCCGAACGTGGTCTTGCCCGTCACGGTCCAGGCGGGGGCCTCGTGGGTGGCGTCCGCGTCGGTCGCGACCGGGCCCGACCCGGAAGCGGGACCCGTGCCCGTACCGGTCCCGGCCGGGACTGCCGTCGCCGCGGTCGGTGATGCGACGGGTGCCGTGGCAGGCGCGGCAGCATGCGTGCCTGTCGCCGCGGGCAGGGCCGCGGGGGCCGAGGGCTGGGCGGGCGTCGCGGAGAGCGGCTCCAGGGAATACGGGGCGAGCGAGGCCGGGTCGACCCCGGGCACGGCGAGCAGGATCTCCAGCGCGCCGACGGGCAGGACGGTGCCCTCCTCGGGCTCGTAGGGCAGTCCCAGGTAGCGCGCCACGAACAGACGCACCGAGTCGGTGCCTATCTCCCGGCCTTCGGGCAGGGTTCCCTCGTATGCCGTTTCCAGGGCGTTGATCTTGCCTTCCGGAGCGAGGGGCAGGGCGCTCGACGAGAACGCGCGTGCGGCGAGTTCCGCGGGCACGCCGAAGGCGGCCTCTATGTCCAGCCAGGTGTAGGACCCGCGTATGTCCGCGGGGTTGGCCGTGCCGGCGAACTCGCCTTCGCTGAAGCGCACGGGTTCCTTGGTGGACGTGGTCTTCCACCAGCCGGTCGCCATGGAAAGGCCCACGCCGCCGATGATCGCGGCGAGCGTGGCCAGGGCCAGGGTGCGGGTGCTGATCGTGGTCATCGTGCTTCTCCGGATTCGTTGCCGGGCTTGCCGTCGACGCGGCCAGCCGCGAGGAGGACCGTCGCGGGTACGGGGCAGGCTGCCTCGCTGGTGCACTTGAGGCAGGATATGCACTGGTGGTCGCGGACCGTTCCGGCCGTCGATACCTCTATGTTCATGGGGCAGGCGCGGTCGCAGGCCTTGCAGTCTATGCAGGTGGCCGCCTTGCGCTTGATGCCGAAGACGCGGAACAGGTTGAACAGGCCCTGGAAGGCGCCGTAGGGGCAGGCGTACTTGCAGAAGGGCCGCTCCACGAAGAGCGACAGGACCAGGGTGAGGCCCAGGACGACGGCGCTGGCCAGGGCTACCTCGCCGGTCCAGAGATTGAACAGCGCGAAGTACGGGTCGACCTCCTGGAACGCGAGCTTCCCGGTCATGATGGTCATGTAGGAAACCCCGATAAGCACGACATATCGCAGGTAGCGCAGGACCCTGTCCAGCTTCTTCGGCACGAAACCGTTGTAGCGCTTGCCGAAGATCTTGCGCCCCAGGCCGCCCAGCCACTCCTGCACGCTGCCCAGGGGGCATACCCAGCCGCAGATCACCGGCCCGAATAGCAGGGAAAGCGCCAGGGCGATGACAGCCAGCACCACGGAAGAATCGTGGACCTTCTTGACCAGGGTGCCGGCCGTGGCCAGCTGCCAGAAGGACACCACGCCGCCGAACGGGCAGATAGCGTGGAGCGACGCGCCTTCGCCGAGGACCGGCACCGCGATGCCCTTCTCGGCCAGGGCTCCGGTGGTCGCGACCACGGCAACGGAGACGAAGAACAGTATCTGCACGCCGCGGCGCAGCCAGGGCGTGACCTTGCGTTTCACGGCGGGTTTGGTGGGTACGTTCATGGGGACTCCTCGATTCGTGGCGTTGCATGCCGGTGCGCCGGGCAGGGGGGGCGAACGCGCACCCGACCCGGCATCAAGCATGGTTTATCAAGAAATAGTTGCAAGAGGCGGATCAAAATTTCGAGAGCTGGTTCCTGAAGGCGCGCAGGTGGTTCTCGCTGGCGCGTTTGAGGCTCTCGAACAGCGCCTTCAGGTCGGCGTTCTCGGGGCGCGACAGCTCCGGCCTGGCCAGGAACGCGTCGTACATGGCGATGTTGTCCAGTTCGGCCCGCACCCCCGCCTCGGCGGCGGCCTTGAGGTCCGGCGGCGCGGCGATCCTGCCCGCGGTACCGTCCGCCGGGAAGGACAGGCCGCGATCGGCGAAGGCCGCTTCCAGCCAGGCCAGGTGCTGCTCCTCGGCGGCCATGATGTTCGTGTAGGGACGCATCGCGCCGAATGCTCCGATGATGGCCACGTACTCGGCGCGGGCGAGGTACTCGTCCTCGGCGGCCCAGCGCATCATGTCGTTCACGCTGACGGCCTTGCCCGAAGCGATGGCCGCAAGCGCGGCCGACGCCCCGTAACCGGTCTCCGATGCCCAGGCGAGGCTGCCCGCCCCAGCCAGGACGAGCATCGCCAGCACCATACCCGTTTTCCTACGCATGCTGGTCGTCCCCGATGACGGCGGGATCGGCCGCGGTCGGCCGGCTCCCGTCGCGGAGCGCCTTGAGCGAGGCCCTGGCCCTCAGGGCGATCACGAAGCCGGCTATGGCCAGCCCCAGGGCGAGCAGCGCCACGATCCACAGCGCCAGAGTGCCGCCCGCGAACGGAGCCCGGTCGAAGAACGCGTTGCCCTGCATCATGCCGTATCCGAATGTCCTGCCGTACATAGTCGCTCCTGCCAAAGTCAGATTGTCCATATATCTGGACACCACTATATAAGCAGGAACCATGCCAACTTGGGATCGGCGGTCGAGCAACGCGTCCCGCCGTATCGGGAAACATACAAGTACAATCAGTAAAATGAAATACGATCAATCACCCTGATGCTGTTGCCGTCAGCTACGCTCGGAGAGCGGAAAAAATGGCAGGCGCAACCGGTTTTTGCTCTCAGGATGGGAAAATAGTTCCCTTGGCTGCTTCGGCCAGCCGGGCATCGCGCCTGGCGGAAACGAGGGAAGTCACGACCACCGCGCAGAGGATGAGCGCTCCGCCAGCCAAGGCGTTCTTGCCCGGCCGCTCGCCCATGAACAGGAACACCCACAGCGGATTGAACACCGGTTCCAGTCCGCCGATCAGGATGCCTTCCGTGGCCGGCACGCGCTTGATGCCCCAGGCGAACAGGAGGGACGCCACGCCTATCTGCAGCACGCCCAGTCCCAGGATGGCTCCGACGGCCTTGGCCGTGATCACGGGCGCGGGAAGGAAGAGCGTCACCAGCCCGGCCACCACCGCGGTGATCGCGTGGGCGAGCAGGCTGGATTCCACGGGCGAGCCGTCCTTCTGCATGCGCATGAACACGTAGTAGAAGGAGAAGCTGACGCCGGAGGCTATCGCCACCAGGTCTCCCCGCAAGGAGCCGCCCCCCATGTCCCCCACGAAGAACAGGACCATGCCGCCCGCCACGGCGACGAAGCCCAGGATGTGCTCCAGGCGGGGCGTTTCCTTGATGAGGAGCGCGCTCAGGATGCCCGTGTAGATGGGGGCCCCGTACTGGAGCAGGATGGCGTTGGCCGAGCTGGTCGCCTTGTTGGCGTAGATGAACATGAGCATGGTGGCCGCGCTGGACACGGCCGCCCCGATCTGCGCGCCGGAGAAGGTGAACCTGGGCTTGCGTATGACCGCCGCCATGAAGACCGCGGCCACCACGCTCCTGGCGCAGGCGATGGCGAAGGGATTCCAGTCCACCAGCTTGATGAATACGCCCGCCAGGCTCCAGAAGAACGCCGTGGCCGCCAGGGCCAGGGCGCCGAGGCCGGCGCCGGGATGTTTTGCTTCCATGGAGCCCATGCTACCCCGCAGCCGGGCCCCGGGGCAACGGGCCGTCGCGTCCGGAGTGTACGGCGCGGCCATTTTGGTTTACAATGCCCATGTGTCGTACAACAGCGTGCCGGGAGGACCGGCGGGTCCGCCCGGGGAGTCCTCGCTCGTCGACAGATTCAACCTGCTCCACAAATCCGGCGCGCTCGACGACCTGGCGTTCCTGCGGCGGGAGAACCGCGAACTGGACCGGCTGATCAACGACGCCTCGGCGCTCATGTCGCTGACCAGCGTGCCCGAGATGCTGGATTTCGTGCTGTCCAGGCTCCTGGACCACTTCATACCCGAGTTCCTGGCCTTCCTGATCAAGCCGCCCCGGGGCGAGCTCCTCAGGCAATACTGCTACCGCAACCTCAAGCGCAGCGACGAGAGGGTGCCCGACCGCTACTACGAGCTCATCAAGCGCCATTTCGACGCATCGCCCTTCCCGGTGCGCTTCGACGAGCTGCGCGGGAATTCCGCGCCGGGCACCTGGGGCCGGGAGTTCCTCTCGTTCTCGCCGGCCTTCCTCTACCCGATGCGCAGCATCGGCGGCCTCTACGGCGTGGTCCTCCTCGGGACCAAGGTGCTGGGCGGCGAATACACCGAGCTCGAGCGGCTCTACGTCGACCGCATGACCCGGTTCCTGGCCGTCGGGATACAGAACGGGCTGCACCACGAGAGCTCCATCACCGATCCCAAGACCGGGCTGTACAACCACGACTATTTCATGCGGAGGCTCGAGGAGGAGCAGGCCAGGATCCAGCGCCACGGGGGCAGGGCGGGGATCATCATCATGGACGTGGACCACTTCAAGGCCTTCAACGACCTCCACGGCCACGTGACCGGCGACGAGGCCCTGTCGGCGCTCGCGGACACCCTGCGGGCGGTGACGCGGGACGAGGACACGGTGGCCCGCTTCGGCGGGGAGGAGTTCTGCGTTCTGGCGCTCGACTGCGGCGAGACGCGGCTCCTTGAGATCGCGGAGCGCATACGACTGGCCGTGGAGTCGCTCGCGCTGCCCCACGACGGACGGGAGCTCCGCATCACCATCAGCCTTGGGGCGCGGTCCTTCGGGCCGGGGGAGGCCTGCGGCTCGGTGCGGCTCCTCGCTGACGCGGACAAGGCCCTCTATGAATCCAAGTCCTCCGGCCGCAACCGCTCCACCCTGTTCGCCACGGGACTCCTGCGGCTCGCGGCGTCGGTGCGGGCCGCATCCGCGAGGACGGGGCAGGGATGAAGGCCGCGAACGCGCCGGATCCGGCCAAGGCGGAGCAGGACGCCACGCTGTCGCGGCTTTTGAGGTTCTTCGCCTTCGGCGGTCTCGTGGCCTACGTGCCCAGCGTGTGGCTCAGCGTGGTTGAGGGCCTGTGGGTCCTGGTGGTCGTGGACACCCTGGCCTACCTGGTGGTCATCGCCGCGGCCTTCATCCCGTCGATGCGCTTCGGGTTCAAGCTGTCGGTGGTCGTGGCGGTCTCCATGGGCGTGGGCGTCGCGGTGCTGGTGCAGACGGGACCGTTCGGGGCCGGGTACATCTGGCTGCTCGCCGCCATGGTGCTGTCCGCGCTTTTCGGCCGCAGCGCGGCCCCCGTGGCGGTCATCAGCCTGTCCACGGGCATCATGCTGGCCTGGGGTGTCGCCGTTGCCCTGGGCGCCCCGGGTTTCGGTTCCTCGCCCGTCTCCGTGGCCATCATCGGCTCGAACCTGCTCATCATCGGCATCGCCCTCACCATGGTGATACGCCAGCTGATGTCCAGGCTGGAGAGTTCGCTCGCGGAGCGCGAGCGGATCGGGATCGCGCTGGAGCGCGAGCTGGAGGAGACCCGCCGCGTGGGCATGGAACTGGAGCGAGCGGTCGATTTCAAGGAGATGCTCCTGCGCGAGCTGCACCACCGGGTGAAGAACAACATGCAGGTGGTGCTCAGCATCATCGGGCTGGCGCACGAGGGCGACCCCGATCCCGTGGCGACGGCCGGACGGCGCGTGCGCGCGCTGGCCC
This sequence comes from Spirochaetota bacterium, assembly GCA_022709445.1. Lineage (GTDB taxonomy): Bacteria > Spirochaetota > Spirochaetia > Treponematales > UBA12059 > JAKLIU01. The sequence continues at coordinate 14,061 of JAKLIU010000003.1, forward strand.
TGGTGAACGAACTGGTCCTGTCCCGGACCGACTCGGCCGCCGTGGACGCGGGCGAGCTCATGAAGGCCCTGGCCGGCCGCGCCTGCGAGAACCGCTTCCCGGCCGCGCCCGCCGTCAGGACGGCGGAGCACGCCGTCGTCGGGCTCGATCCACAGTCGGCCGGGCTGGCCGCCGTGCTCGCCAGCGACATGCTCGCGGCCATGGTCGCGGTGCACCGGGGCATCGACATGACCCTTCGTGGGGACGGCGGGAGGGGCCTGGCCGTGGACCTGCGCTTCCCGCCGGGAGTCCGCGTCCCGGCCGGAGTCATGGAATCCGCCATCGAGCGCTCGCTGGTCGGCGCGCTCAGGCCGGAGCTGGACCTGGTGCCGCTCCCCGGTGACGGGGGCGAGGGGCCCGGGGTCAGGCTCCTCGTGCGGCAGTGAACGGCGGCTGGCCGCCGCCCGCGCAGCCCGCGCCTATCGCGCCAGGGATGTCTCGAACTGGCTGTTGTACAGGCCGGAGTAGAACCCGCCCTTCCGCATGAGCGACTCGTGATCGCCCTGCTCCACGATGTCCCCCCCGTCCATGACCAGGATCAGGTCGGCGTCCCTGACGGTGGACAGCCGGTGCGCGATGACGAAGCTGGTCCGACCCTGCATCAGGTTGTGCATGGCCTTCTGGATGAGCACCTCCGTGTGGGTGTCGACCGAGCTGGTGGCCTCGTCCAGGATCAGCATGGGCGGGTCGGCCAGGATCGCCCGCGCGATGGTCAGGAGCTGCTTCTGGCCCTGCGAGACGTTCGTGGTCTCCTCGTTGAGCTCGGTCGCGTAACCGTCCGGGAAGGCCCGTATGAAGTGGTCGGCGTGCGCGGCGGCGGCCGCGGCCGCCACCTCCGCGTCCGTCGCGTCTTCCCGCCCGTAGCGTATGTTCTCCAGGATGGATCCGCTGAAGAGCCAGGTGTCCTGCAGCACCATGCCGAAGCGCTTCCTGAGCTCGCCGCGCCCGTACTCGCGCAGGTCCCGTCCGTCGACCAGGATAGAGCCCGAGTCCACGTCGTAGAAGCGCATGAGCAGCTTGACCAGGGTGGTCTTGCCCGCCCCCGTCGGCCCGACTATGGCCACGCGGCTGCCAGGCTCCGCCGCCATGGAGAAGTCCTTGATGACCGGCTTGCCCGGTTCGTAGCCGAAGCGCACGTTCCTGAATTCCACCCGGCCGGCTGCGCCATGCACGGGGCCATCGGCAGGGCCGGAAGCGAGGCCTTTGGCCGCGGCCGGCGGGTCCGCGGGCTCCTCGGCTTCCCCGAGGAACTCGAACACGCGCTCGGCCGAGGCCGCGGTCTGCTGCAGCACGTTGGTCATGTTGGCTATCTGCGAAACGGGCTGGGTGAAGGACCTGACGTACTGGATGAAGGCCTGGATGTCGCCCAGCTCCACCATCCGCCGCGCCGCCAGCCAGCCGCCCGTGATGACCACGCCCACGTAGCCCAGGTTGCCCACGAAATTCATCACCGGCATCATGATGCCGGACAGGAACTGGGATTTCCACGCCGAGCGGCAGAGCGTGCCGTTCATCTCGTCGAAGCGCTCCAGGCTCCCGCGTTCGCCGCCGAAGGCCTTGACCACGGCGTGGCTGCCGAACATCTCCTCGATGTGGCCGTTCACGTGCCCGAGGTATTCCTGCTGCCGGCGGAAATGCCCCTGGGATTTTCCCACGATGAACTTGATGATCAGCATGGAGAGCGGGAGCGTGAACAGGGCCACCAGGGTCATCTGCCAGCTGATGGTGAGCATCATCGCCAGGACGCCGACGATCATCACCAGGGAGCTCAGCATCTGGGACAGGCTCTGGCTGAGGGTCTGGTTGACCGTGTCCACGTCGTTGGTCATCCGGGAGAGGACCTCCCCGTGGCTGGTTCCGTCGAAGTAGCCCAGCGGCATGCGGTTGATCTTGGCCAGGAGGTCGGTGCGCAGCTGCCTGGTCATGCGGATGGAGACGCCTGACATGATCCATCCCTGGATGTAGCCGAACAGGGCCGATACCCCGTACAGGACCAGCACGGACAGGAGTATCCGCCCGATCGCCCCGAGGTCGACACCCGGCCCCCCGCCGCCCAGGGAACCCATCACGCCCTCGAAGAGCATGGTGGTGGCCCGGCCGAGGATCTTCGGGCCGACTATGGAGAAGACGGTGGAGCCCGCGGCGAAGATGAACACGAAGGCCACCGCGAGGCGGTGCGGGCCCAGGTAGGCCGCCAGTTTCCGCATCGCGCCCCTGAAATCGCGGGGCTTCTCGCCCTTCATCATCGCTCCCGGGCCCCGGCCCACGGGACCCATGCCCATCCCGCCCCTGCCTCGCTCGGCCCGGTCCGGCCTGCCCGCGGCGTTCCTATTGGCGTCGCTCATGCCAGTTCCTCCTGCCTGAGTTGGGAGAGCGCGATGTCGCGGTAGACCTCGCAGCCTTCCATGAGTTCGCGGTGCGTGCCCATGCCGACCATCCTGCCCTCGTCCAGGACCACGATCCGGTCGGCCTGCTTGATGGTTGCCACCCGCTGGGTGACCATGATGACGGTCGCGTCCCCGAGCCGCTCCCGGAGCGCCTGCCTGAGCAGCAGGTCCGTGCGGTAGTCCAGGGCGGAGAAGCTGTCGTCGAACAGGTACACGGACGCTTTTCGCGCCAGGGCGCGCGCGATGGCCAGGCGTTGCCGCTGCCCACCCGAGACGTTCGCACCGCCCTGGGAGATCGCCGCGCCCGTGCCCTCCGGCCATGCGTCCACGAACTCGCTGGCCTGGGCGGTGTCCAGGGCGAGGGCCAGTTCTTCGTCGGTCGCGGACGCGTCGGCCCATCGCAGGTTGCTCGCCACCGTGCCGGAGAACAGCGAGGCCTTCTGCGGCACGTAGCCGATCCGGCGGCGGAGCTCCTCCTGCCCGAGTTCCCGCAGGTCGATGCCGTCCATCAGGACGGAACCTGAACTGGGGTCGTGGAAGCGGAGGACCAGGCTGACCAGGGTGGACTTGCCCGCGCCGGTGGTGCCTATGATCGCGGTGGTGGAGCCCGGCTCGGCCGTGAAGGAGATGCGGTGCAGCACGTCCTCGGAGGAACCGGGGTAGCGGAAGGACAGGTCGCGGAACTCGACCGTGCCGCGGGCTCCCGCGGGGAAGCGCCTGGGCGACTCCGGGTCGACGATGGACGGCTCGGCGGCCAGCACCTCGGCGATGCGTTCGGCGGACACCGAGGCGCGGGGCAGCATGATGAACATCATGGACATCATGATGAACGCGAAGAATATCTGCATGGCGTACTGCATGAAGGCCATCATGTCGCCTACGCGGATCTGCGACGCGGCCACCTCGTGCGCCCCGGTCCAGAGGATGAGCAGGGAGACCAGGTTCAGGATGAGCATCATGAGCGGCATCATCACCACCATCACGCGGGTGACGAACAGCGTGGTGCCGGTCAGGTCCCCGTTGGCCTTCTCGAAGCGGGCCGACTCGCGGTCCTGGCTGTTGAAGGCGCGGATCACCATCATGCCGGACAGGTTCTCCCTGACCACGAGGTTGAGCCTGTCCACGTACTCCTGGATGCGCTTGAACCTCGGCAGCGCCACCGCGAACACGGCCGCGATGATCGCCACCAGGACGCCCACGGCCACGGCTATGATCCACCACATCGACGAGGCGGTGGCGGTGGCCTTGATCACGCCGCCGATGCCGATGATCGGGGCGTAGAACAGCATGCGCAGGCCCATCAGGGTGGCCATCTGCACCTGGGTCACGTCGTTGGTGGAGCGCGTGATGAGCGAGGCGGTGGAGAACCGGTCGAGCTCCGCGGGGGACAGACCTTCCACCTTCGCGAACACGCCGCGGCGGAGGTCCCTGGCCACGCCGGCGGCCGCCCGCGCCCCGAGCAACCCGGCCAGCACCGTTGCGGCGACGGACAGGAGGGTCAGGAGCAGCATCCTGCCGCCCATGGACATGATGTAGGACGACTGCGCCGCGCGCAGGTCCAGGCCCATCGCCAGGTACTCGGCCTTGACCGCCGCGATCGCCATGCGCTCGGCGACCATGGGATCGAGCCCGTCGACGCCGGCGCGGACGGCGGCCGCCATGGACGCGCGGGCCGCGGGGGGGAGGGAGTCCGGCGCGTCGGCCGGACCGGTACCCGGAGGCGGGCGGGTCGGGTCGGGGCCGCCCCCGGGCGCACCGCCCATCGCCGCGGCCCGGTCGGGACCGGAGGGAGCCATGGCCAGCGCGGAGAGCGCGGCCAGGGCGGGCTTCATGGCCGCGGACAGGCCGGGGGACCCGCCGGGCGGATCCAGGACCAGGAGAGCCGAGCCGCCGAGGCCGGGGTAGCGCCTGGCCAGCGCGGCGTAGTCCGGGTCCGCGGGGAGCGCGAGCCGGTAGGCCCGGCGGACCGTCGCCGCGTCGTCACCGTCCAGGAAGAGGATCATCCGCTCGAAGGTCCCGGGCCGGAGGGCGACGGGGGCTTCCGAATCGATGCCTTCCTGCTGTATGCCCACGTTCACGATGCGGGACATGTAGTCGGGCAGCGACAGGTCCGCGTTCGCCTGGATGAAGAGGAGGAGTATCACCAGGAGTATCGATCCCAGGTACGGCTTGAAGTGCTTCAGTATGCGGATCATTCACGTTCCTTTCCGTCCGGCGGGCACGAGCATTCCGCCCGCCGTTCCGCCATGAACCTGGACACCGTGCCGAGGGTCGCGGCGAAGCGCAGGGCCTCGGCCTCGCCCAGGCGGTCGGCGAGCGCGGCCATCTCGGCGCCCAGCCGCTCGCGCATGCGCGCGCCCAGGGCACGCCCCTCGGCGGTGATGGACACGATGACCGCCCTGCGGTCCGACCCGTCGTTGCCCCTGGCCGCCAGGCCCCGCCGCTCGAGGGAGTCCACCATGGTCGTTATGGTCGGCGGCCTGACGCCCAGCTCATCCGCCAGCTCGGTGATGCGCAGGCCCGGCAGCCCGCGCTCGTCTGCCAGGGCCAGGCTCCGCATCACGCGGTGCTCGCCGTGCCTGCGCTCGTCCCCCGCGGGAAGCCAGCCGGGGAAGCCCCTCCGGTGGGCGAAGGCCCTGAACGCCTCCATCAGTGCGCGCGCTCCCTCGGAAAGTCCCGATCCGTCTTCTGCGTTCATGCTGCTCCATTCAGATAGCTTCACTTAATATTAGGAAGCCTAAGGATACTCGCGTCCAAAGGCGGCGGTCAAGACCGGAAGGGCGGGTCAGACCAGGTTGCGTGCCTTGGCTTCCACGTAGAGCCTGGTAAGGTCGATGGCCAGCTCGGCGGGGCTGGAGACCGTCACGGAGGCTTTCCTGGAGAGGAGACCGGCGGCCCGGTCCCGGAATCCCAGGATTTCGGCCGCGGCTGCCGCCCGGTAGGCGACGCCCCGCCCGGGAGCCGGATCGGAGGCCATCGCTTCCAGGCCCTCGTCCCTGATGAAGGCCACCGCCACCGAGTGCCTCCCGGCCAGGCTCGCCACCGCGCTCTCCAGGTCCCGCAGCGGCATGGTCTCGGAGGCCTCCGTGACTATCACCACCAGGGAACGCTTGGGCAGGCGGCGGCGGAGGTGGGCGGCGAGCGCGGGGAAGTCGGGGTCCGCCGGCCGGGCGGAGGCTCCCGCGGCGAAGGCGGCCAGCCGGGGCAGGGAGGCTCGCGAGCGCACCGGATCCATCCGCGCCAGTATCCCGTCCGCGAAGAGCGTGGCGCAGACGCGGTCGCCGGCGGCCAGGGCGGCGTCGCCGCAGGCGATGAAGGCCGACAGGGCCAGGTCGAGGGCCGAGCGTCCGCCGCGCTCCGAGGTCATGAGCCGGCCCGCGTCGATCGCGAACGCCACCAGCGCGTCGTCCTCGGGCACGGACAGCCTGACCAGGGGGACGCGGTGCCTGGCCGACGCTTTCCAGTCGATGCGGCGCGCGTCCTCCCCGGGGGAGTACTCGCGCAGGCCGTAGCGTTCACCGCTCTCCTGATCGGCGCCCAGCCTGCGGCGGTTCGTGCCGCGGGATTCGCCCGAGGCACGCGCGAACGCCCGTGCCGAGGACAGGTCGGCCAGCGAGGGCAGGACCGACAGCCCGGCGTCGAGCCTGCGGGCCAGCGTGAGGCTGAGCAGGCCCAGCCGGGACGGGAAGCGCAGCCAGGCCCGTTCCACCGTGCAGGGGCCCCTTCGCGACGCGACTCCCGAGAGCTCGAGCGGCACCGGGCGGCCGGGATCGGTGAGGCCGCGCGCGGAGCCCGGGTCCCAGCGGAGGCCTGGCGGCTCGTCGAGCGACAGCTCCACGGGGCGGGGCCTGCCTGCGGTCTCCGTGATCTCCACGACGGCCGTGAAGCGCTTGCCCAGGGAGGGTTGCCCGCAGGATCGCAGGCGCAGCTCCGGAGTGGGCTGGGCGAGCGAGAGCGCCAGGTCGACGGCCATCGCCAGGGCCAGGGCGGCCGCGAGCGCGACGGGCACCGCTCCGGCCAGCCCTCCGGAGCCGGCCGCCTGCACGGCCAGGCCGAGGGCGGCCACGACGGCGACCCCAGCGACCGCCGCCGGGCGAGGCGCGATCCTCACCGGGGCACTTCCTCGGAGGAGAGCACCGCCGCGATGACCTCCGCTGCGGCGAGTCCTTCCAGCTCGGAGTCCGGCGTCAGCTTGAGCCGGTGGGCCAGGACGGGGACGGACAGGGCCTTCACGTCGTCCGGGGTGACGTAGTCCCTGCCGGAAGCCAGGGCGCGCACCCTGCACGCGGCCAGCAGGGCGACGCCGGCCCGGGGCGACGCGCCGGTCTCCACCCCGTAGGCCGTCCTGGTAGCCCGGGTCACCCGTGCCAGGTAGTCCAGCAGCGAATCGTCCACGCGCAGGGCCGCGGGCATGGCCCGCAGCGCGTCGAGGGTGGCGCCGTCGGCGACCACGGGGATGCCTTCCAGGTTGAGCCGGCTGGACGGAGCCCCGTCGCGCACCGCGCGCAGGATTGAAGCCTCGGCGTCCGCCTCCGGGTAGCCCACGCTCACCTTCATCATGAACCGGTCCAGCTGGGCTTCCGGCAGCGGGTAGGTCCCTTCCATCTCTATGGGGTTCTGGGTGGCCACCACGAAGAAGCGCTGCCCCAGTTCGTGGCCGGTGCCGTCGACTGAAACCCGCCGCTCCTGCATGGCCTCCAGGAGGGCCGCCTGGGTCTTGGCCGGCGCGCGGTTGATCTCGTCGGCGACCAGGATCTCGGTGAACACCGGCCCCCGCTCGAACCTGAAGGTGCCCGCGTCCCGTTCGTACACCGTGGCGCCTATGATGTCGGTGGGCGTCAGGTCCGGCGTGAACTGCACGCGGGCCGTCGACAGCCCGCAGGCCCGGGCGATCCCGGCGGCCATGAGGGTCTTGCCGGTACCCGGCGGGCCTTCCAGGAGGACGTGCCCGCCGGCGAGCATGGCGGTGAGGGTCTCCTCCAGCCTGTCGTCCAGGCCGAGGAGCACGCGTCCCACGGCGTCGACGATGGAGCGGTACGCCCCGGAGAACCGGGCGATGTCGGGTTCGTTGATCATTCAGGTTTCCTTTCAAGCGGGACCCGCCCGCCGGAGCCCGGTTCGATGGCCAGCCTGGCCAGCCTGCGGCGCTCGAAGGCCGCGGCGTCCAGGCCCGGCTCCGGCCGGGACAGGTTCTGTACAAGCTCCACGTCGAGCCCCCTGGCCGTCGCCAGCGCGCGGACGGCGGCGTCCCCGTCCCGTGCCGAGGGGGTCGCGGAGCGGAGCCGGGCGGCGAAGCGCTCGGCCAGTATCGAGTCGGCCGCCTCGGCCGCCCTGGAGCGAGCGTAAAAATCGCCGGCGGCGGCGGCGCCCGCCGTGGTCTCGCGCGCCGGAGGCAGGGTGGACCTGCGTCCCGGCGGCCCGCCCGCGGCCAGGGCCCAGGCCGCGACCAGCGCGGCGCCGGCCAGGTACAGGCCGGCCGCGCCGGCGCGCTTCCCGGACACCAGCCTGGCCAGCAGGGAACCGGAACCGTCGTCCGCGGAGGCCACCGCGGAGGTGAGGTAGAGCGCCTTGCCCCAGTGCGGGGAGAGCGCCTCGTGGACCAGCACGGCTGCCTCCGCGTATTCCCTGTCCACGGTCCGCAGGAAGGAATCGTCCGAGAAGTGGAGCAGGGTGCCCGCTCCCATACGCAGCGAGGCCGCGTAGGCTCCTTCCGCGGCCTTCGCCAGGACGGTGGCGCCCGGCGCGGGCTTGAAGGCGCTGTGCACCCAGGGCCCCGAATCCGGGTCGAAGCGGGCGGACGGAGAGAGTTCCGGCATGACGACCAGGGCTGAGGGTAGGGTATCCGTCGCACCGTCCGGGGCGGCCAGGCCTTCCAGGCAGGTCCCTCCTGCGGACAGGGCAAAGCCCCCTGCCTCCAGGAACGCGCGCAGGGCCTCGCGGTCTTCCCTCCAGGCGGAGTCCCCGCCGGCCGGCTCGGACCGCGAGCTCGAGCCCAGCACCACGGCGACGTGGGCTTCCGGGTCCAGTTCCCCGGGCGGGCCGCTGTCCACGCGCCAGCCCAGGGTAGCGAGCAGGTCCAGCATGGGGGAGTCGACCGGGGGATACTCCCGCGCGGGCGGGGCCGCCATGCCGGCCAGGAAGGCGGCCAGCACGCCGGCCGCGCCGAGCAGCCCGATGAGCGATACCGCGTCGATGCGCCGCTTCATCGCAGACCCTCCTCGAGGGTCCTGAAGGCGGCCAGCGTCGCTTCCCAGTCGCCGGGCGCGAGCTGCCTGCCGCCGAACAGGCTGCGTTCAGCCGAATCGGCCAGCAGTTCATACGCCGCGCGCAGGCCGGTCGGCACGCGCGCGGCCAGTTCGCGACGGGTCAAGGCGGCGGTCGCGGCCTCGCCGTCCTCACCGCCCAGTATGAGCGCGCAGGAGCGGAACAGCTCAATCGAGGCCTCGCCGTAGCGTCCCTGGCCGGCCAGCGTCGCTGCGGCGTCGGGGGACGGGGGCGCTGGAGCAGGGCTGTCCCCGGACTCGCCGTCCGCTTCCCGCAGCCCGGGTGACGCGCGCGACCGGAGGATGCGGCCGCCGCGCCAGGCCACCAGGACGGCCGCGAGGGCCAGGACCGCGAGGATGGCCAGGATGATCCAGGGAGGCAGCGCTGGCGCGGAAACCGACTCCCGCAGGGGCTCGGCGTCCGGCCGGCCGAGGACCAGGCTGCGCACCGCGTCCGCCCCCGGCGGGCCGTCGGCTCCCCGGGTGCCGGCACAGGATGCCAGGAAGGCCGCCAGGGCGGGCGGCAGGAGGAAGGCGGACCTTGCGGCGGAGCCCAGGCGCGGCAGGCGGCTCACGCCCGGACCCCGCGGTCCCGCCGCATCGCGACGGCGTACCACAGCGCGAGGAACGCCGCGCAGGCAGCGGCCACGCCCAGCC
>JAKLIU010000030.1 GCA_022709445.1 Spirochaetota bacterium
TCGTCGCCTCGCTCGAGCGCGGGAAGGTGCTCCTGTGCCAATTCCACCCCGAGCTGTCGGGCGCGGCGGGCGAGGCCCTGCTCGGCCGCTGGCTGGAGGCCGGCCGGGCGGACAGCGGAGCCGTGAACGCTTCCGGCGTCGCGCCCAGGATCGTGGCCTGCCTGGACGTATCGGGAGGCCGCACGGTCAAGGGCACGCGCTTTGCCGGCATGGAGGACCGGGGCGACCCGGCGGAGCTCGCCGCGCGCTACCAGGCTGACGGCGCCGACGAGCTGGTGGTGCTGGACATAGGCGCGGGCACCGGCAACCGGCCCCACGACGCGGGTGTGATCAGGGCCGTGCGCGCCGCCGCCGGCCTGCCGCTCTGCGCCGGCGGCGGGATCCGCTCCCTGGCCGACGCCGAAGCGCTGTTCCTGGCCGGCGCCGACAAGCTGTCCATCAACTCCCGGGCCTTCCGGGAACCCGCCCTGGTCCGCGATATAGCCGCCGAGTTCGGCAGCCAGGCCTGCGTGGTGGCGGTGGACGCCGCGCGCGGGCCGGACGGCGTTGCCCGGGTGGTCCTGGACGCGGGCGCCACGATGACCGGCGAGCAGGCATCGACGTGGATACGCGAGGCGGTCGGGCTGGGCGCGGGGGAGATACTCCTGACCGGCAAGGACCGCGACGGCACGCGCTCGGGCTACGACCTGGACCTGGTGCGGGAGGCCGTGGACGCCGCGGGCACGGTGCCGGTGGTTGCCTCGGGAGGGGCCGGATGTCCCGGGGATATGGCGGAGGCCTTCTCGGCCGGCGCAGGCGCGGCCCTGCTGGCGGGAACCCTGCACGACGGCAGCCTGGGCATCGGCATGGTGAAAGAAGAACTCGCCCGGATGGGCTGGAGGGTACGAATATGATGATTCCTTCTATCGACATACTGGGCGGCAGGGCCGTCCAGCTGGTGAATGGCCGGGGCCCGGCCATGGACTGCGGCGCCCCCCTGGAGCTGGCGGAGCGCTTCTCCATCCTGGGCGAGCTGGCCGTGGTGGACCTGGACGCGGCCATGGGCCGGGGCGACAACCGTACCCTGGTCAAGGAACTGGCCGGACGCTGGCCCTGCCGCGTGGGCGGGGGACTGCGCACCAGGGACGAGGTGACGGCCATGCTGGACGCCGGCGCGGCGGCGGTCATGGTGGGCACCATGGCCAGCCCGGACTTCCTGTCCGCCTTCCCCCGGGAACGGGTGATGGCGGCCCTGGACTGCCGCGGCGACCGGGTCATGGTCAAGGGCTGGGAAGAAGCCTCGGGCGCGGGGGTCGGCGAGCGCCTGCGCGAACTGGCGCCCGTGGTCGGCGGCTTTCTCCTCACCGATATAGGCCGGGAGGGGACCATGGGCGGGCTGGACCTGGACCGGCTTGCAGCTCTGTCGGCCCTGGCGCGGGACGCCGGTTTCCGCGGACGGCTCGTGTTCGCCGGCGGCGCTGCCTCGCCCGCCGACGTGGCGGCGGCGGACGCCCTGGGTGCCGACGTGCAGGCGGGCATGGCCCTGTACCGAGGCAGGCTCGACCCGGCGGAGGCCCTGGCCGCCTGCCTGAGCTCCGACCGGGAAGACGGACTCTGGCCGACCCTGGTCTGCGACGAGCGGGGAACCGCCCTCGGGCTGGCCTGGTCGGACCGGGAAAGCCTGTCGGCCGCCATGGCCGAGCGACGCGGCATTTACCGTTCGCGGACGCGCGGGCTCTGGCGCAAGGGTGAATCGAGCGGAGCGCTCCAGCATCTCCTGCGGGTGGACGCCGACTGCGACCGGGACTGCCTGCGCTTCACGGTCCGGCAGGAAGGCGGCGGCTTCTGCCACGAAGGCACCCGCGGCTGCTTCTCGCGCGGCATGTCCGGGTCTTCGGACCCGGCGGCCGGCGGCCTTCCGGCGCTCGCGCGGCTGCTGGAGAAGCGGCTGGGCGGGGACGCGCCGGCCGGCTCGTACACCGCGCGACTATTTGCGGACCCGGCCCTGCTGGGCGCCAAGCTCAGGGAAGAGGCCGACGAACTGGCCCGGGCCGAGGGACCGGAGCGCGCGGCCGAGGAGGCGGCCGACCTGGCCTACTTCATGCTCACCGCCCTCTTCGCCAAGGGTTCCTGCCTGGCCGGGCTCGAGCGCGTGCTGGACAGGCGCTCGCTGGTCCTGTCCAGGCGGCCGGGCGACGCCAAGCCAGCCTTCATGGCGGAGGCAGTCCGATGAGCGCGCCCGCGTTCAGGATGCGCCGCATCGACCTGGCCTTCCTGGAGAGCCGGGGCAGGAGCAACCCCGGCTCGGATGCCGGAACGGAGCGGGAGGCCGCGCGCATCATGGAAACGGTGCGGACCGGTGGCGAGCCCGCCCTGGCCGCGTTCGCGCGGGAGCTGGACGGCAACGACGGCCGCCTCTGGTACGGGCCTGAGGATTTCCGCCCTGCCCTGGACTCCCTGGGCGCCACGGAACGGACAGCCCTGGAAGCGGCGGCCGCTCGCGTGGAGCGCTTTGCCCGGGCGCAGCGCGCCTCGCTGTCGCCGGTGGAGCTGGCCGTGCCGGGCGGGCGGGCGGGCCACGAGATCCTGCCGGTGGGCTCGGCCGGCTGCTACGTGCCGGGCGGCAGGTACCCCCTGCCCTCGTCCGCCCTCATGACCGCCCTGACGGCCAGGGTTGCGGGCGTTGGCTCGGTGGCGGTGGCCTGTCCCCGCCCGGAACCCATGGTCCTGGCGGCCTGCGCCCTGTCTGGAGCCGATCTCCTCCTGGCGGCCGGCGGGGCCCAGGCGATAGCCGCCTTCTGCCACGGTGCCGGACCGCTCGAGCGCCGGGACCTGATCGTCGGGCCGGGCAACCGCTGGGTGGCTGCCGCCAAGCGACTGGCCCGCCGGTATTGCGGCACCGACGCCGAGGCTGGCCCCAGCGAGCTCCTGGTGCTGGCCGACGGAAGCGCCGACCCGGTCGTGCTGGCATGGGACCTCCTGGCCCAGGCCGAGCACGACCCCGATGCCACGGCGGCCCTGCTGGCCACCGACGAGTCCGTCGCCGCCGGCGTGGAAGCGGCGCTCGGAGCCTGCCTGGCCGAACTTTCGGCCGCCAGCCCGCGCGGGGCGGACAGCGCCGCCCGGGCCCTGGGAAACGGGTGGATCCTCGTCTCGCCGGAAAGGGAGGACCTGGTCCGCGCGGCCAACCTGATGGCGCCGGAACACCTGGAGCTGGCGGTGGAGGACCCGCAGGGTCTGGCCGAGATGTGCGTGAACGCGGGGGCGGTCTTCCTGGGCCCATCCAGCGCGGAGGTCTTCGGGGACTACGGCGCGGGGCCCAACCACACCCTGCCCACCGCCGGGGCATCCCGCTGGTCGGGGGGCCTGTCCGTGTTCACCTTCCTGCGCGTCAGGACCTGGCTGGCCATGGATGCGCGGCCGGCGGATGCGGGACAGGCAAGCCTCCGGACCCTGGCGGAACAGAGCGCCACCCTGGCCCGGGCCGAGGGGCTGGAGGCCCATGCCCGATCCGCTTTGGCCCGGATCCGGAACGTGCCGGCGTAGTCTCTCCAATCATGCGCCGCGGCCGGAAAGCGCTCAATAGAAGCGCATGCGTATCCCCGCCGGCCGATTGCCGTCCACCCACTCCAGGGGCGTGTTGTCCGCGTTCTTGATCCATCCGTCCGGGCCACCGATGTAATAGTCGGGTCCGCTGGCCCCCAGGCCTATGACCCGGGGCTGGCCGTCCATCAGGGAGCCATCCCAGAGGAAGCCCCGGTAATCGTCTTTGTAGTAGGAGCCGCCCCAGAGTACGCCGCTTTCTCCCACGGTGACCGCCGTGACGATGTGGTCGGACGAGCCTGCGGGGAAACCGCCCAGGTCGGTTCGTGTCCCGTCTATCCAGAAGCAGGCGCCGGTGGCGGTTTTGCCCCCGACGTAGACCGAGCCCCCGTACACGCGGATGGTCTCCGCCAGGACTCCTCCCGCCAGGTCGGTCCTGGCGCCGTTCTTCCAGTAGCATGCGCCGGATACGCCGCCATCGCCGTAGGATCCGCAGGCATAGAGATCGGCTCCCGACGCCGTGACGTCGCGAACCTCCCCGTATCCAGATTCCGCGGCCATCAGGTCGTGCCGGGTTATCGACCGGCTGGCCACTGCCCAGGATGCGCCCGCGGCGGTCCAGGTGTCGCGGATCTCCCACAGGCAGGGCTGCCAGCCGCCCCCGTCGGGATCCCGCCGGCCGCCCGCCACGATGCCGCCGTCATGCAATACGGCCGACAGGGCCAGCGAAGGGGCCGTGTCCAGGAACTCGCCCCGGCCGTTGAACCAGACGATGGCGCGCTCCAGGAAGACCGGATCGACGAAGTCGGTCCGGGTGCCGACCACGTAGTCGCCCAGGTTCGTCGGGACGACGTTCGTGGCCTTGGTGCCGATGCCCTGGTCGGCCTCCGCGATGTCCCGAGGCTGGGCGTCCACCCAGTACCGGGCGCGCACGACCGTTTCCGAGTACCCGGCGGTATAGACCCGGCCCAGTTCACTGAGGCTTAAATCAGTGATGATGCCGTCCCCGGGCCCGGGACAGCCGGTGAGCGCGGCGGCGCACGCGGAAGCGATCAGGACAAGGATACGGACGCGTACAACTTTCATGGAATCTCCCTGCAGGCGTCCCGGCGCGGGGACGTCGTACTGACGAATCGCGGCCCGAGAACGGGCCAATCCGAGGGTATCGTGGCTGCCGCCCGTCCCCCACACAATCTATTGTGATGGGCCAGGTGCCACCCCGGGGGCGGCGAACGTTCACTCCGGGCACTGCGCGTTCCGGGCGGGCAGCAGTCCTGAAAATCCTTCCTTGCCCTGCTTACTAAACCGGTTTATACTCCGCTCCGGAACCTGTACGACATACGATACCCTCCCGCGCCATGCGGGTAGAGCGGAGGTTATATGGAAGGATTCATGACCAGACTGCGCGTCGCCATCGCGGTCGCGGGATTGGCGTTTGCCGCTTCATGCGCCAGGACAGCCGTCCCCGCTCTGCCCGAGCTGGAACCCGGTCTCTCCATCACCGCCCTGTCGCCGGAAGTGGAAGCGGGCGGAACCCTGGCCCTGTCGGCCTTCGCCGTACTGCCAGGCGGCGACATCCCGGTGATCGAGTGGACGAGCGAAGCGGGCTCCATCGTCCGGACGGCGGTGGCCAACGAGGCGGACTTCATCGCCCCGCCGGCGCCGGGAACCGTCATGGTACGCGCCACGGCGGCCTCGGGCGGCGAGTCCTTCACGGCGGAATACCCGGTCACGGTCCTGCCCGCCGGCGCCCTCAAGAAGACCGCGATGGTTACCATCGAGGTGGACGCCTCCACCCTGGAGGGCGTCTGGGTGGACGCCGCCCACCCGAAGGAAAAACTGACGCCGCCCCTCAAGATCAAGGGGACCTTCCGCTACGACCCCGCCACGGGCGAGGCCTTCGCCGGCGGCTCGTGGCCGGTCTTCGAGATGCGCGACGACGGACTGAAGGGCGACCGTGCGGCCGGGGACGGCATATGGACCATAGCCATGAACTTCGAGAAGGGCGACGCCAAGGTGTACTTCGCCTTCGACGACAACTCCACCTTCCGCGTGGAGTGGGAGAGCGGCCTGGCCTGGCGCCTCAAGATGGCCTGGATAGACCTGGACGAATTCCCCGACGACACGACCAACCCGGCCTTCGTGCCGGACGGCGACAAGACCATACGCTGGACGGCCGACATGGCCGCGGCCGCCGGGCTCCACGGGCCGGCAAAATGAGGAAGACGACGATGAAACACGACACGACGCGCGCGGCGGCCATGGCCGCCATCGCCCTGGCCCTGGCCCTCGCCTCCTGCGGCGGCCCGGGCGTCATCGCCCCGGCGCAGGCGCCCGGGAGCTTCGAGAAATTCGAGACGGGCCTCATATACTCGGACGGCTCCCGCTGGTACGTGAGCCCGCAGGAACCGGCCATGGGCGACCGCGTGTCGGTCAAGCTGCGGGTGCCCAAGGCCCAGACCACCGGCGCCGCGCTGCAGTGGGCGGCCGGCTCCATAGAGATGGTGCTGACCGGTGCCGAGGGCGAGTTCGACTTCTACCAGGCCGAGCTGCCGCCCCTGACGGCCCCGCTGGCCTACTGGTTCCAGGTGCGCCAGGCCAGGAAGACCGTGTACTACTCGCGGCGCGGCGTGGAGCTGAAGCCGCCCGGGGATTCCTACCGCTTCAAGCTGGCCCCCGGCTTCGACGTCCCCGACTGGATGAAGGGCGCGGTGCTCTACCAGATCTTCGTGGACCGCTTCCGCAACGGCGACCCCACGAACGACGTGGTGGACGGCGAGTACATGTACGACAACTGGCCCGCGGTCAAGGTGGACGACTGGAACGCCCTCCCCGACGGCTCGCGGACCTACGCCTCGGGCTCGGACCGCACCCGCGAGTTCTTCGGCGGCGACCTGCAGGGCATCATCGACAAGCTGGACTACCTCGAGAACCTGGGCATCGACGGCATCTACCTGAACCCCGTCTTCGTGTCGCCCTCCAACCACAAGTACGACACCCAGGACTACCGTTACGTGGACCCGCACTTCGGCGTGATCGTCAAGGACGGCGGCTCCCCCATCGACCCGTCCAGGGATCCGTACTGGCGCTCCCCCACCTTCGGCAACTCATCCGTGGTGAACAAGGACGCGTCCCTGTACATCACGCGGACCACCAGCCTGGAGAACCTGGAGGCGTCCAACGCGCTCATGCGCACACTGGTGGCCGAGGCCCACAGGCGCGGCATGAAGGTCATCCTGGACGGCGTCTTCAACCACGTGGGCTCGTTCAGCCCCTGGTTCGACCGCGAGGGGCTCTATCCGGACGCGGCCGGCGAACTGACCGCCGGGCCCGGCGCCTACGAGACCTCTGACTCCCCGTACCGGGACTGGTTCGTCTTCAACAAGGACGCCTGGCCGCGCAACGAGGCCTACGAGGCCTGGTACGGATTCAAGACCCTGCCCAAGCTCAACTACGAGGGCGACCCGGCGCTGGCGGGCACCGTGCTCAAGATCGTGCGGGACTGGACCGCCGGCGCCGACGGCGTGGACGGCTGGCGCCTGGACGTGGCCGCGGAGCTGGGCACCACCCCGGCCTACAACCAGCGCTTCTGGCGCATGTTCCGCGATTCCGTCAAGGACGCCAAGGACGACGCGGTGATCCTCGCGGAGGTGTACGGCGACTCGTCGGCCTGGCTGGGCGGCGACCAGTGGGACACCGTCATGAACTACGACGCGTTCTTCGAGCCGGTGGGCTTCTACCTGACGGGCCTGGAAAAGCACAGCTACGGCTTCTACGCGGACAAGTACAACGACTCGCGGCTCTTCGACGGCACCCTGCGCGAGAAGATGGCCAAGCTGCCCTGGCTGTCCCTCGAGACGGCCATGAACCAGCTGTCCAACCACGACCACTCGCGCTTCCTCACGCGCACCAGCGGTTTCGTGGACGACCAGAGGCCCAACAAGGACCTGTCGCCCCAGAGCAAGGCCGACGACGGCGTGAACAAGGGCGTGCTCATGCAGGCCACGGTCATGCAGATGACCATGCCCGGCGCCCCTACCCTGTACTACGGCGACGAGGCCGGCCTGGCCGGCTTCACCGACCCCGACTCCCGGCGAACCTATCCCTGGGGCTCCGAGGACAAGGCCCTGCTGTCGTTCTTCAAGGACATCATCGCCCTGCACAAGAAGTACCCCGTGACCTCCGACGGCTCCTACGCGCCGCTGTGGTCCGTGGACAAGGGCGTCTTCGGCTTCGGCCGCTGGAACCCGGACACGCGCATGGTGGTGGTCACCAACAACAACCCCAAGGACAAGACGGTCAACATACCGGTGCGCATGATCGGCGCCCTGGACGGCGAGCGCTTCTCCCGGGTCTTCACGTCCACGCAGGACGGGCACGACGCGTCCCCCGGAGGCTCGGCGACCGTGGCCAAGGGCGGGCTCTCCGTCACCGTGCCGGCCTTCGGCTCGGTCATCCTGGTCTCGCTCAAGGAACACGCGGGGCCCGCGCCGGTCGATGCCCTGAGGCCCGCGGTCGCCAAGGCTGAATGGAAGGACGGCAGCGCGTACATCACCTTCTCCGTGCCCATGTCCCAGCGCCTGGCTGCCGGGGCGGTCGCGTTCTCCGCACCCGTCGCGGCGTCCTATGCCTGGAACGGCACCACCCTGATCGCGACCCCGGAAGGCGGGGCTGCCGGACTCTCGTTGACCGTGAAGGCCGGCATCGCCTCCCGCGACGGCGGCTTCGGCATGAAGGAAGACTTCACCCTGGCACCGGGAAAGTAGGCGGCATCCGCGACGGCGCATGAGCAATGACGAAGAAGCCCCGCGGCATGCCGCGGGGCTTCGTTCATTTCCGCCGGTTTCCGCTCCGTGAAGGCACGGGGGGGGAACCGCTCAGTCCTTGCGCTTGCCCAGCTTTCCGGGCAGCCAGATGAGCAGGAAGAACACGCCCAGGGTGGCGAACACGCCGACGAGGCCCCCGATGGTGACGCCCAGGGCCTGCATGCTGATGCCGGAATACTTGAACGTATCGATGAAGTTCTGCATCGCATCCTCCTACAGGATCATGAAGAGCGGGACCAGGGCGAGCACCATGCCGCCGGCTATCACCGAGCCCAGCTGGCCGGACACGTTGGAGCCGATGGCGTGCATCAGGATGATGTTGCCCTTCTCCTCCTCGGCCGCCATCTTCTGCACGATGCGCCCGGACATGGGGAAGGCCGATATGCCGCAGGCGCCGATCATCGGGTTGATCTTCTTGCCCTTGGGCAGGAACAGGTTGACCAGCTTGGCGAACATGACGCCGCCGGCGGTGTCGAACACGAAGGCGACGAGCCCGAGGCCCATGATCATCAGGGTGTCCAGGGTCAGGAAGGCCTCGGCCTTCATGCTGGAGCCGATGGTGATGCCCAGGAGCAGGGTCACCAGGTAGGCCAGCTCGTTCTGCGCCGTCTTGGACAGGCGCTCCAGGACCCCGGATTCCCGGATCAGGTTCCCGAACATGAGCGACCCGATGAGCGGGACGGAGATGGGCGCGACGATGCCGGAGATCATGGTCACGGCGATGGGGAACAGGACCTTGAGCCACTTGGGGCTGTTCGATTCGTGGTACACCATCCGGGTGCGGCGCTCGGCCTTGGTGGTCAGGGCCCTGATCACCGGCGGCTGGATGAGCGGCACCAGGGACATGTAGGAGTAGGCCGCGACGGATATGGGTCCCAGGAGCCGCGGGGCGAACAGGCTGGAGACGAAGATGGAGGTGGGACCGTCCGCCGCTCCTATGATGCCGATGCTGGCGGCTTCCTTGAGGTCGAAGCCCAGGAAGGTGGCGGCGATCATGGTGGCGAAAATGCCGAACTGGGCGGCCGCTCCGAAGAAGATCATGTACGGGTTCTTGAAGAGCGGCCCGAAGTCGATCATGGCGCCGACGGCGACGAAGATGAGGAGCGGGAAGAGCTCGGTCTTGATGCCCATCTCGAAGAGCACCTGGAGGAAGCCGGGTTCGGCCCCGTGCGCGCCCGTGACCGCCCAGACCGTGGACAGGGGCAGGTTGACCAGGATGGCGCCGAACCCGATGGGCAGGAGGAGCATGGGCTCGTATTCCTTGGTGATGGCGAGCCAGATGAGCACGCCGCCGATGATGTACATCACGCCCATCTGCCAGGTGAGCGAGGTGAAGCCTATGAAGAGGTCGTTCATGATCCGCCTTTCGTGCGGTGCGGGGCACCGGGCGACGCCATTCTAGCGCCGCCGGCCGCCGCGAGGCAAGCGAAGCGGGCTCAGGCGCCGGGGAGGGGCAGGCTGAACAGCCTGATGCGCGCCTCGGGACGCGAGCGCACGAGCTGGACCCAGTCGAGCTCGCTCCTGGCTTCCGCGTCCCAGGCCCTGAGCGCGGGCGAGCCGTCGGCCCTCCACCACGCCACCAGCGCCAGCTTGAGCGGCGGCTTTTCGTCGCCCCCGTCCACCAGGCCCACGAAGGCCACCGGGGTTCCCGAGCGGGCCGCGGTCGCGGAGAGCGAGAGCACGGTTCCGTAGGCCGACGAAAGCGCCAGCCCCCTGTCACGGTCCCACGCGGGCGCGGCGGCGAACGGGCCCGACTCGTGCTCGTCCGGCTGCCCGGCCACGCGCGCGAACGCCGGCGCGACCGCTTCCTCAGCCTTGGCGGAAGGCGCGCCGATCGCCCCGAGGTACTTTCCCGCCTGCCCGAGATCCGCGACCGCCTTCAGGAAGGCGGCCTCCGCCTTGTGGGGCGACGGGGCCGATAGCCCCGATGCAAAAGCCTCCGCGGCGGCCGGGCCGGGCGCGCCGAGCGCGAGCGACCAGTCGATGCCGGAACGTGCGGCGTCGTGCAGGTAGGTGAAGGGATTCATGATGAAATAATAGAGGATCACGGGCAGGGACAGCTCCGAGCGAACCACGGAGCCCGCCACCACGTAATCCAGGATGGTCCGCTCGTTGCGGGGGCTGAGCGCCACCCAGGACAGCCCGTCGTCGGAGAGTATCCACTTGATCTGCGTGAGGTAACCGGTGGCCTGTTCCCGCTTGATGATGATGTTGCCCCGGGAAGACAGCGGATAGCCGCCGTCCCGCTGGCGCTGGAACATGACGTAGAAGGCCGTCCCGGACCGCTCCACGGAGACGCGCACCGTCCCGGCCGGGGTCTCCCTGAACGCGGGTTTGAAGGACAGCGCCGTGGCGGAAGGGGCGGTGATGACGGCGGACAGGAACTCGGACCTGACCGCCAGGTAATCGGGAAACGCGGCGAGCGCGGCCGGGGCAGCGGGCTCGGCGTGCGACGCGGCAAGGGACAGGAACAGGAAGCCGGCGAGAGCGGCCGGACGGAACATCGGTGCTTGCATGCGGTACATCTCCAGGCGTCGTGCATCGGGGAGCGGTCCGCCCGCGGCGCGGGCCGGGGCTCCGGGGGCTCAGGCTACCATAAAACGCCGTGGCTGTCCAAAGGATACCGGCTCCGCGCCGATCTTGCCCGCTGTGGCGCATCCGGGGTATCGTGGGCGCCGATGAACCACACGGAATCAGGCGCCCTGCGCCTCGGCGACTTTATCGGCAAGCGCGTCGCCGTCGGCCTGTCCGGCGGCGTGGACTCCTCGCTGGTCGCGGCCCTGCTGGTCGACGCCGGGGCGATGGTCACCGGCATCACCATGAAGATCTGGCGCGAAGGCGCGCTGCCGGTGACGCCGGGCTCGGGAGACGCCTGCTACGGGCCGGGGGAGGAAGAGGACGTAGCGGCCTGCGTTGAGCTCTGCCGATCCCTGGGCATTCCCTACCACGCCCTGGACCTGGCCGCGGAATACGAGCGGCGGGTCCTCGACTACTTCCGCGAGGAATACCGCCGGGGCAGGACACCCAACCCATGCGTCCGCTGCAACCGCGACATGAAATTCGGCTTCCTCCTCGAACGTGCCAGGGAGGCGGGCGCCGAGTTCGAGATCTTCGCCACGGGGCACTACGCGCGGATAGAGCGCAGGGAGGGCCTGCCCCGGCTGAGGACCGCGGTGGACGCGGCCAAGGACCAGAGCTACTTCATCCACCGACTGACGCCGGAGATCCTGTCACGCGTGGCGTTCCCGCTGGGATCCCTGACCAAGGCCCAGACCAGGGAGCTGGCCAGGAAGTTCGGCCTGGCCTCCGCCGACAAGCCGGAAAGCCAGGACTTCATCCCGGGCGGCTACGCGGCGGCCTTCGGTGACGAGGAACCCGGGGACATCGTGGACGCTTCGGGCAAGGTACTGGGCAGGCACCGGGGCCTCGCGCACTACACCATCGGCCAGCGCCGCGGCATCGGCGTCAGCGCCGGCCCCGAGCCGGTGTACGTGTCGGCACTCGACCCGGCGACCAACAGGGTCGTCGTCTCCAGCGACGCGTCGCTCTTCGCCACCGGCCTGGTCGGCCTGGATGCCTTCCTGGTTGGGCCCGCGCCGACCGGCAACCCGGTCAGGGCCCTGGTGCGCATCCGGCAGAACCACCGGCCCGCCCCGGCGAGCGTCTCCCTGGACGGAGAGCGCGCCACGGTCCAGTTCGACGATCCCCAGCGGGCAGTCGCCCCCGGCCAGTCCGCCGTCTTCTACGACGCGGAAGGCTTTGTCCTGGGCGGCTGCGTGATCGAGAGCGCCGTCAAACAGCCGCTCGCTTGACCCGGCCCGGCCGAGGCCGGTATATTGAAGATACTTGGGGGTGCCCCGGTTTCGACTGTTACGGTCAGGACCGCTGGTTGCAGGTGGAGCGCCGGTCTCCTACTCCCGGCAAAACTTTGATTGCCAACAACAACGGCAATTTCGCCCTCGCTGCGTAAGCACCGATGACGACGGGTCCCGCCGGGCCTTGTTCCGAGCGCGGCGTGCGACCTGTAACCCAACCGGGACTCACCTGCCGTCATGCCCGCGGGGCGGCAGGGACACCAAGCGGGATACGGGAGCGATAGCGCGACGGTCCGCCGCCCGCCCCCCGACAACCCGAAT
>JAKLIU010000300.1 GCA_022709445.1 Spirochaetota bacterium
TGCGCCGCGGGCGAGGACTTCAACCCGCGGCGCATCGAGCGCTACGCGGCGGTGATCAGGGAGTCCGGGGTGGAGCCCGTGGTCGTGGTGACCAAGGCCGACCTGGCGGGCGACGGCATCCTGGACCTGGTGGCCCAGGCGTCGGCCGCCTGCCCCGGGGCTCCCGCCTTCGCCGTCAGCGCGCGGGACGGCAGGGGCATGCCGGCCTTCGAGCGCTGCCTGGGCCCCGGGAAGACCGTGGTGCTTTTGGGCTCGTCGGGCTCCGGCAAGTCCACCCTGCTCAACGCCCTGGCAGGGCGCGAGCTGGCCGCCACCAGGGAGGTGAAGGCCTACGACCAGCGCGGCAGGCACACCACCACGGCCAGGACCCTGTACCGCCTGCCTTCGGGGGCCCTGGTCATCGACACGCCCGGCCTGCGCGAACTCCAGCTCTGGGCAGACGGCGGCGGGGTGGACTCGGTGTTCCCGGAAATCGAGGAGACCGCGGCTTCCTGCCGCTTCCCGGACTGCTCCCACGGAGTGGAACCGGGCTGCGCCGTTCGGGCGGCGGTGGAGGCCGGGACCATCGACGCTGAGCGCTGGGAGTCGTGGAAAAAGCTCAAGCGGGAACTGGCCTTCCTGGAGACCCGGCTGGACCCGCGGGCCATGCGGGAGCAGAAGGCCGAGTGGAAGCGGCGCAACCGCCGCATCAAGGAGATCCAGCGGCAGCGGCGCTGACGGGTGGGCGGCGAGGCGATCCCCGTCGGCTTGACCCGCGCGCGCCGCGGCACTAGGCTCGCATCATGAAATGGGAAACCGGAAGAAGAAGCACGAACGTTCAGGACCGCCGCGGCCGCGGCGCGAGGACGGGAGCCATCGCCGGCGGCGGTGGCCTCGTCGTGGTGCTGATCGTGGCGCTCCTGGGAGGCGACCCCTCGGCCCTGCTCAACCAGCTCCTGGGTTCCTCTGCGGGCACGGACAGCCCCGCCGGCACGGCGACGGGCTCGCCGGAAGAGGACCGGCTCGCGGACATGTGCTCGGTTGTCCTGGCCGACACCGAGGACACCTGGCACGCCCTGTTCGCGGAGATGGGACTGGCCTACGAGGAACCCACCCTGGTGATCTACTCCGGGGCGGTCGAGTCAGCCTGCGGCTCCGCCGACTCGTCCACCGGCCCGTTCTACTGTTCGGGCGACCGGAGCGTATACATCGACCTGTCCTTCTACCGTGAGCTGGCCGGACGCTTCGGCGCGCCGGGGGATTTCGCCCAGGCCTACGTGATAGCCCACGAGGTCGGACACCACGTGCAGGAGCTGCTCGGCACGCTCGACGAGGTGCATTCGCTGATGGCGCGCTCGGGGCGGGAAGAGGCCAACGCGCTCTCGGTCAGGCTCGAGCTGCAGGCGGATTTCTACGCGGGGATCTGGGCGCACTACGCGGACCGTTCCCGGGATCTCCTGGAGGACGGCGACCTGGAGGAGGCCCTGGGAGCGGCAGCCGCGGTGGGCGACGACCGCATCCAGGAACAGTCCCGCGGTTACGTGACGCCCGAGACCTTCACCCACGGCAGCTCCGCCCAGAGGCTCAGGTATTTCAGGCTGGGCTACGAAACCGGGAACCTCGCGGCCTTTGACCTGTTCTAACCGCGGCGGCTTTCGATCTGTTATAGCCGCGGCGGCTTTCGATCTGTTCTAGCCGCGCCACCGCTGCTAGAGGCCGCCTGCCATGCCCCCGAGGTACTCGCCGATGAACTGCCTGGGTTCCAGCTCGCGGTTCAGGATGCGGTGGACGCCCAGGCAGATGGGCATGGATATACGCTTGGCGTCGGCCAGCTTGCGCACGTAGATGCTCGCCGGCGCGCCTTCCGGCAGGTAGCCCACCAGCCTGATGCGGGCCACCAGGTCCTCGGCGTCCTTGAACTGGGCCAGCACGTTCTTCTCCACGATGTCCCGCCCGAAGCGGCGGTTGCGCCCGTGGACGGAGCGGCAGGTCACGTCCAGGTCGCCCACGCCCGCGATGGAGGTGAAGGTCTCCGGGTGCGTGGCCCCCAGGGCGTGGCCGAAGGTCTGGATCTCGTTCAGGCCGGCGGCCAGGAGCATGGACTCGGTGTTGTCGCCGAAGTTGGACGAGTCCGCCTTGAGGGCGTCCAGCATGCCGAAGGCTATGGCGACCACGTTCTTGACCGCCCCGCACACCTGGACGCCCACGACGTCCAGGGAGGGGAACACCAGGAGGTGCCTGCTCTGCATCAGCTCGCGGGCCCGGATGGCGTTGCGCCCGTTGGCGCTGGCCGCCGCGAGCCCGGTCATGAGGCCGCGCGACACTTCCTCCGCGTGGCTGGGGCCCGAGGCGTAGACCAGGTTGCCCCGGTAGAAACCGGGCAGGTAGTCCTCCAGGGTCTCCACGATCAGCCTCGGGCCCTTCTCGGTCTCGATGAAGCCCTTGGTGAGCACGATGATCAGGGAGCGACCTTCCATGATGTTCGGCGCCGTGAGTATGCGCTTGACCGTTCCCAGGAGGTAGGGCGACGGCACGGCCAGGATGATGGCGTCGCGGTCCGTGGCGGCTTCCAGCGGGTCGCCCGTGGCTCGCAGGTTGGGCGGCAGGGCCAGTCCCGGCAGGTAGGTCGAGTTTTCGTGCCGCTCGTTGATGGAGGCGACGATCTCGGGCTCCAGGGCCCACATGACCACCTCGTGGCCCTTCTCGGCCAGGGTCTTGGCCGCGGCGTCCACGTCCGCATAATCGATGTTGAGCGTCTCGCCCACCGGAAATCCGGCGAGGCCGATGCGCGAAATGTGCACGAAGGCGAAGATGCGACAGCGCGCCTGCGCAATGATGTAGTGTTTCAGCGCCGAGAAATTGCCGGCGCCGGCATCGCCAGCGGACACGTAGGTCGTGGTCGCGGTGTAGGGCACCAA
>JAKLIU010000301.1 GCA_022709445.1 Spirochaetota bacterium
GGCCCTCGCGCTCGGCGAAGCGCTTGATGGAAGCGGAGGTCGGCAGGTCCTTGAGCGCGGCCGCGAGGGCCAGGGCCGCCGCTTCCGCGTCGCCCGACATCTTGAGGGTGCCCACCAGGTTGATGCGCGGAGCGGCCAGGCTCTTGTCCTCGGACACCGCTTTCTTGAACGCGTCGACGGCCGCCGCGTAGTCGCCCACCTGGGCCAGGCGCACGCCGTAGTCGTTGTACGCGTTGGCCTTGTCCTTGCCCTTGGCTGCCTTGCCCACGGCTGCCTCGATGGGGGCGACGAAGGCGACCCTGAACACCTTGATGGTGCCGTCCGCGGCGGCCTGGTAGGCGGCCTGCCCCGGAACCGGCGGCAAGGCGGGCGTTCCCGGAAGCGGCATGGATGGATACTCGGCGCGGGCCTCGGTCAGGGGCACGATCTCCAGGGCGGCCCCGGCCTTGGCGGCGAGCGCGTAGCCGGTGCGCCACACCTCGGCGAAGCCCTTGGACAGCACGGTGCTCTCCAGGGCTATCCACCAGACACCGTCCTTCTGGATGTAGCCGTAGGACGCTGCCGCTGCCTCGGCGCCCTCGTACTTGCCGGGGCCGCCCGGAGGCCCGTCCGACTGGAAGGCCAGGAACACGTGCCCGGGCGTGGTCAGGATGGCGCAGGGCACGCCGGCGGCCTCCAGGCAGGAGGCCACGAGGGCGGTGGTGTCGTCGCAGTCCCCGGCCCCGCTGGCCAGCGTCGCGCGCGGGAAGCGCACCGTGTCGACCACCCCGCCGGAACCAGCCGAGCTGAAGGGCGTGCTCGGATCCTCCACGTAGGTGAAGCCGCGGGCTGCCAGCGCGTTGATGATGGCGAAGGCCTTTGAATGCGCGCGGCCGAACAGGGGCGGCGGCGAGAGGGCCAGCGCTGCGTGCGTGAAGGACACGATGGTGTCGTCATTGGGCGTGATGAAGGCGGCCAGGGCCGCGGTGTCGTCCCAGGTGAGGGCCGAGCGCGAACGCACGGTCACCGGCACGGTGGCGCTCCCGTAGGCGGATCCGGAGCTCGCGTTGAGCGCCAGCTGCACGCCGGTGTCCTCGCGCAGGTCCAGCACCGAGCGGTTGAAGAGGATGAAGACCGGCAGCTCGACGGTGGCCCCCGGCGCCAGGGGACCGGGGATCCGGGCCTCCGCGGGGAAGTCCATGAAGGTCTTCATTTCCACGGTGACCGTGATGTCCGAAACCGGCGCGCTGCCCGAGTTGGTGATCCTGACGCTGCCGGCGGGCACGGTGCGGTAGCGTTCCGCGAAAGCCGGGAACAGGGGCTTGAAGGCCGCTTCCAGCCGGAGGCTCGGGGAGCTGAACGGGGCGGTGCCTGACTCCTTGGCCCTGAAGGCGTCGCCCAGCTTGATCCTGGCGGAAGCCATCTCGGCGTCGCCGGGATTCTCCGCCAGGTAGCGCTCGAATGCGGCCATGGCCGACTGGTAGTCCGCGCGGGCGGTCTCCGCGCCGAAGCGGAGGAGCTTCGCATAGACAACGTCCGCCTTCTGAAGCGCCGCTTTCCGGGCCAGGATCGACCGTACACGGGTAAGTTTGTCCAGGTTCGCGGAATCATCGGGGAACGTGATGGACATGGCGGCACGCATGGTCAGGGAAACAGGCAGGGACAGAGCGGCATCGGCATAGTCCGCGCGCGCCTTCTGGGGAGCAGGCATTGCATAATCGACGGCTACGGCTTCATTGAACTCGATCATCCGTTCAAGGGCCTTGGCCGCCGCTTCGCCCCTGGTGGCCCGGACCGCCGCCAGCGACCGGGCATCGTCGAACCTGGTGAGCGTCTGGCTGCTCCCGTCCAGCACCATGATGGCCCCGTCGGAAGCCACGCACACCGATCCGAGCATGGACTTGCTGGTTCCATCGCTGATCGTGGAAACGGCCGGAATTTCCCATAGCGGAAGCCCGAACCTGTCGAAGGCCACGACCCCTTTCACGTCGGAGAGAATGATCTCGTTGCCCCGGATGTTCATTTTCCATGGGGTCCAGTACGGTTGGAGGGGAACCACCCGTATCGCCTGGGCGAGCTTCCCGTCCGGAGCGTATGAGCGAATCAATGCCGCCGAGTAATCATATATCCACAGATAGCCATTTTCATCCACGTCAAAAACCGATGCCCCTCCCATCGGCTTGACCCCTGAAAAGGTGACGACCGTCCGCTTGCTCCCGTCCAGCCGGTACAGCTCCCTGGCGAATGGATCGAAAAACAGTACCGCCCCCGTGTTCATGAGCCTGCAATAGGCCGTACTCGGGATGGAAGAAGGCAGTCGTTCGAACTTATCCAAACCTCGTTTCAAGATGTAGGGCACTCCGGTCGCATCTATGCCCAGGAGATTGCCGGAGGAGTTGGATGCCAACTGGTAAAAACTCAAGCCGGGATTGACGGATGCATTGATGTGCACGGCCCGGGGAGCCAGGTCGGCGCTGAATTCCGCCAAGTAGCCGATCGAAGCCCAAAATACTCCCCCGTCAGGCGCAGGGGAAATGGCTCCGACTGTCTGCACATGTTCGTATGTATTCCCGACAGCCTCCCGAGCGCCGAGGAGCGATACTTCCAGGCTCGGCTTGGGTGCGATCCCGCGTGGCGCGCTCGCCAGCCCCGCCAGCTTTGCCCACATGGAAAACAATGTCGGGACGAGGGTAAGTTCCAGTTCCGCGAGATCGCTCCACTGCAGGAAAACCGCGTCCTGTTGGCCCGTTCCATCTTTGAGGACGATGTTGACGCTCCTCGGACTTCCTGCACTGAGCAACACCATGAGATCCATCGCCTGCAGCTGCGCCTGTTCCGGGAAGAAGGGCAGGTAGGCCAATTCCACCTTCTCGATGGCGCGGGCGACGATGGCCTTGAGCTCGGCATCCTTCACC
>JAKLIU010000302.1 GCA_022709445.1 Spirochaetota bacterium
GCCCGTGGAGGCGGAGACGGCCCTGGAGAAGCTGCTTCTGCGCCACGCTCAGGGGTACCACGTGCGGCCGGCCGGCATGATCCGCATCGTCTCCATGAGGGTGATCCTGGAGGCCTACATGCCGATCCTGCGGGACCGCCTCCAGGCCTGGAATGGCGATTTCGCCCTGCGGGCCACGGACACCGGTGAGACCGTACGGGTGACCGGTGACGCCGGGACGGTCCGGGTCGAGGCGCCCTCGGGCGAGATCCCGGCCCTGGCACTCACGCGCCGCGAGCTGGCCCAGCTCTTCTTCGGCCCCTTCGCGCCGGACCTCCGGGACTGGGCCCTGCACAGCGCCATCCGCAGGCTCTTCCCTCTGCCCTTCTACTGCCACGCCCTGGCGCACGTCTGACGGGCCACGCCGCGCCCGGGCTCGGCGTGGTCCCCGCCGTGGGGAGGCCCCCGACCGCTGTGCGGGGGCGCGGCTGGGGACACGCAGAACTCACCCCCAGAGATCGGTGCTCAGGTACTTCCGTTCCGGGCGTATGCCCGAACGGAAGACGGAGCCGTAACAGAAGGGCTCCTCGAGGTTACAGTGACGGTTTCCCAACCAGTAACGGGATCCGTCAAGCCCTCAAGGAGCCAGGTATGATTGTAACAGCCGAACAGAGGAAAGACCAGGCCGACGAGCGTCTTCGCCTGCGTTGCAGTGCGGAGCGCTTCGCGAACGTGATCACCGAAGGGACGAACTGCTCGCGGTTCGAGGCCGAGGTGATTGCCGAGAAGGCCCAGGAGGTGTTCCACCTGGGCGAGCACAGCGACGAGGCCGTCCTGCAGCCCGGGCAGATGGTCTGGCAGGCCATCGACCGGGACGAGCCGGCCGGCAAGCCACTGCGGGAGTGCCGGTACGTGCGGGTGCGCCTGACCCTGGTACGGCCCGTGGAAGACCGCGAGGTGCACCGCGAGCACGGCACGACGGCGATGCGTCGGCAGCAGATCGTGCGCATGAGCGAAGAGGCCCTGCAGCAGGATGCGCTGCTGACCATCGAAGACCTGGCCGTGCTGCTGGGCACCAACGAGAAGACCATCCGTCTGGACATCGCCAGCCTGCGCCAGGGGCAGGACATCACGGTGCCCACCCGCGGCACGAAGAAGGACATCGGCCCGGGGGTCACCCACCGGGAGAAGGTCCTGGAGCTGTACCTGCGGGGGCAGGAGCCGCTGGAGATCAGCCGCGCTCTGACCCACTCGCTGAAGGCCGTGGAAAGGTACATTCAGAGTTTCTGCCGCATCGTCTACACCCAGAGTCGGGTGGGCAACACGCACACCACGGCCCTGATCACGGGCACCTCGCTGCACCTGGTGGGGCGATGTCTGGCGCTGCGCGACCGATGGCTGGCCAGCCCGGGCTACCAGGCCAGGCTGGAACAGATGGAACGCATCGGCACGGTCTTCTGGGAGTCCCAGGACGCTAAAAAAACAGGGATGGGCCCTGAGCCGGCAGGAGGACGCCACCATGAAGGTTGACAAGCGTCCCTGCGAGCCCCCTCCGGTTCAGCGCAAGGACTTCCGGGCGGCTTTGGGTACCTTCCTGAGCGATGCGGTTCCAGCCCTTCGGGGCGACCTGATCCGCGACGCGGTGGTGGGGCAGTTGCTGACCCTGATCGACACCTATCTGCCGCCCGCCGAACGCATGCGGCCCGGCCAGATGCTGTGGTATGCTGTGGACCGGGCCGAGAAAGGAGGCTACGGCAAGCGCATCGAGGACACCGCGATCCGTCCGGTCATCGTGGACCTGGTCACCGACGAAGACATCCAGGCCTTCGTGGACCACCGCCCCAGGCGGGAGCGCCAGAAGCAGGTCGCCGTACGGCTGCACCGCCAGAGCCATGAGCAGGGCGGTGTGTTCACCTACGCGGACACCGGAGCCCTGATGCGCCTCTCACCTTCCACCGTGGGCATGTACATCCGGGAATACGAACGGGAGACCGGCCAGGTGGTACCGCGCCGTGGCACCGTCCACGACATGGGACCGACCTTGACGCACAAGCGGATCATCTGCATCAAGCATCTGAAGGAAGGCAAGAGCGTACAGCAGACCGCCCTGGAAACCGACCACTCGCCAGAGGCCATCACCCGCTATGTCCAGGACTTCAAGCGGGTGCACGTGTGCCTGAAGGAAGGCTGGGACCTCGGCAAGATCGCGGCGGCTACCGGCTTGTCCCAGCCGCTGATCTCCCAGTACGTTGACTTGATCCAGGAGGACGGTACGGTGTCGTCGTTCGACGAGGTGCCCTTCTGATGGGCGGCTCCGTCATAGAAATACGGGGCCACCCGGTCGGGGATACACCCGACCGGGCATGGACCCGTATTTTCTCGCGGGACCCCTTGACATCCAGAAGATGCTCTCGCCCGCACGCGGGCGGGTGGCAGCCGCGACCTACGGGGAGCCCCGTCGCCAGCCTGCCGCCGGTTTCCTGGAACAGCCCTGGGTTGACCCCCGGACGGCGACCGTTACATTCACGGTCGCAACGCAAATCGCAAAGGCCCCCATCATCGTGCCGACCACCGAACCCGTCTCTCCGGCAGCGCCACGCCGGTCGCCCCTACGCGCCATTCTCGGGAGCCAGGAGGGCCTCATCTTCGTGGCGGGGGTCGGTTGCCTGGTGGCGATTCTGCTCTGGGCGCTGGAGTGCGCCGAGTTCAGCCCGGGCAAGGCGGGGACGATGCTGGGTATCCTGCCGGCCCATGTGACCGGCGGTCGCGCCAGCGGCATCGCCATCGCCCTGGCCAGCGGCAAGTTCACGCCCCTTGAGGCGATCGTCCTGGCCAGCCTGATCGAGGGGATGGTGCTCTGCCTGTTCTTCTCGGTCTTTTGCCTGACCATGAAGAAGATGGTCCACGCACCCTG
>JAKLIU010000303.1 GCA_022709445.1 Spirochaetota bacterium
TGCCCTCGGTCTTCTGCCTGGCGTCCTGCAGGTAGCCGCGGATCAGCACCTGCTCCACCTCGCCGTAGAGCTGGAAGCGGTTCTCGATCTCCTCGGGATACACGTTCTTGCCGCCCTCGGTGACGATCAGGTTCTTGGCGCGCCCGGTCAGGTAGACGTAGTCATCCGGATCCATCCAGCCCACGTCCCCGGTGCGGAACCAGCCGTCCTCGGTGAAGACCTCGGCGGTGGCGCCGGGGTTCTTGTAGTAGCCCTGCATGACCATGGGGCCCTTGACCACGATCTCGCCGCGGCCGTCGTGGTCCGGGTCGATGATCTTCATCTGCACCCGCGGGATGATCTTGCCCACGCTGGTTTCCTTGTAGGCCTCCGTCGGGTTGAGGGTGAGTATGGGGCTGGTCTCGGTCAGGCCGTAGCCCTGCACGAAGTCTATGCCGAGCTGGTTGTACTTCCTGAACACGCTGGGAGCCAACGGGCCGCCGCCGGATATGCAGATGCGGATGGTGCGCAGGCTGGCCTTGTCCAGCACGGTCCCGAACAGCTTCTTGCCGGGGTTCACCTTGAAGACCTTCTTGACGAATCCCGAGACCACCATCAGGAAGGACAAAAGCCCGTGGACCAGCGGCCCCTTGGCCTTGATGCCCTTCATGATGCCGGCCAGGACCTTGTTGAACAGCAGGGGCACGCCCAGGAACATGGTGACCCTGGCTTCCTTGAGGTCCTTGAGAATGGCGGAGGTGACCATGCGCTGGCCGAACACCAGCTCCGCTCCCACCGACAGCGCCTCCATGAACACGGCCAGCATGGTGTAGGAGTGGTGGATGGGCAGGAGGGCGTAGAACACGTCCGTGTGGTAGATCTTCAGGTTGGCCTGGGCCAGGAAGCAGTCCGATACGAAGTTGTCGTGGGTGAGCATGACGCCCTTGGGCACGCCGGTGGTGCCGCTGGTGAACAGGATGGCCGCCAGGTCCGAGGGCCTGGCCGGCTCGACGGGAGGGACCTTCCCCGTCGTGGCCAGCTCGTAGGCGTAGCCGGGCTTGGCCTTGGACAGGGACCAGCGCGCGCGCAGGCCCAGCTTGCCCGGTTCCAGGGCGTCGTACTTCTCCTCGTCCACGAACGCCGCCTTTGCGTCGGACGCCTTCACGATGTTCTCTATCTCCTGGACGCTGATCTGGTAGTCCACGGGCACCACGGTGGCGCCCGCGAACAACACGGCCAGGTAGGCCACGGCCCATTCGGGGGAATTCTTGCCCGTCACGACGATGGTGTCGCCTCGCTTGTATCCCCCGGCCGCCAGGAAAGCCGCCAGGCGCTCGACGCGCTCCAGGGCCTGGGCGTAGCTCAGGGTGACCCGGTCGGGGTCGTAGACGGTCAGGCAGGCCCTGTCCGGATGCCTCGCGGCGCTGATCCTGAACATCTCGGGCAGGGTGGGCCACTCGCCCGCGAACATCGTGCCCCGGTACTCTTCCAGGAAATCCCATGGCTTTCTGTCGTTCATGCGCAGCCCCCCCGCTGGTTAATTGAAAGGCCTCAGGCCTTGACGGTTCGACACGCCGATGCGCGCCAGGTTGCAGGACAATGATACGCCCAAGCGCGTTCCTTGAAAAGCGCCCGGGGCGTAACCGGCGCCGGCGGTGGTTGTTGCAGGGATGTCGGGCGGCTATACTGTGCCGCCAAGGAGCACCGATGGGCTTCCACCAGGCGCCGAAGCCGGCCGCGCACGCATTCTTCCTTATAATTGCCGCAGTCTCATGCTCCTGTTCGGCCAGCGCCGGCATGGTGCTCAAGGCGGACCGCTCGCTGTCCGTGTCGATGGCCCTGAGCCTGCCCCAGCCGGTGGACGCCTGGGCGCGCGGCATGACCGGGGCCGGCGACAAGGCGCCCCTGTTCGATCCGGCCGCGGTCGCCGCCGGCGCCAGGACCCGGGGCTTCACGGTGCTCGAGTCGTCCTCCCCGACGGCCGGCTCCTACCGCGGCTCCTTCTCGGTCCCGGACCTGGACGCCTTCGTCTCCGCCCCGCGGCCGGCCGTCCCCGCCGACGATACGGGCCGCAGGCCCTCCCCGGCGGGCAGCCTGTCCTCGCTGGGCATACTGCGCGTGGAACGAGGCCCGGGATGGGCCTCCCTGCGCATGCGGATGGACCGGCAGAACGCGTCGGCCATCCTGGACCTCTTCCCCGGCGTCGACCGCCAGCTCCTGGAGTCGCTCATGCCGCCGGCCGCCTGGGACAACCCCGTCACCAAGGCGCAGTACCGCTCCATGCTGGGCTCGCTGATGGGCAAGGCCGCGGGAAATGCCGTCGACGCGGCGGTTTTTACGCTTTCCCTCACGCTTCCCGGGCCGATAATAGAGAGCAAGGGAGGCTCGGCCGGCGCGGGGACCGCCGGCAGGACCGTTTCCTTTTCCATGCCGGCGCTGGACGCGATGACCCTGGAGACCCCGGCGGAGTTCTACGTCAAATGGAGCGAGTGAGCGGTCGCGGGCCCCTCGCGGTTGACAGGCACCCGCACGCGTGCAACCATTGAATTCCCGATAGCGGAAGGCGCGCTTCACCATCGCCCTCCGGCAGGGATGGCCGCGGGGACCACCGGCGCCCGGGCGGGACCGACATACCAGGAACGGAGCTGAATCCTTGGATTACCGCAGCGCGAGAAACACGGCCAGCGCCCTGACATGGGTGGCCGCCGCAGCATTCTTCATCGCCGTCTCGTACTTCGCCTCGGAGGGCTTCGGCCTCCTGGGCTCCGGCATCGTGGCCACGGTGGTGTTCTTCCTCGCATTCACCCTGAGGCGCGGCGCGTTCTCCCGAATCGACGACCGCCTCTACAAGGGCGTCTTCAACCGTGGGTCGACCAGGCTGCTTGCCCGCTTCACCGAGCGCATA
>JAKLIU010000304.1 GCA_022709445.1 Spirochaetota bacterium
CGTTCAAGTTCTCCCCCCGCACGATATACGGGGAGATGGTGAAGATCGAGGAGCGGGACGCCACGGAGGTCGTGAAACCCGGGGAGGTCCCGCCGGAAGTTAAGGTCTTCAACCCGGTGTTCGACGCCACCCCGCCGGAGTACATCGACGCCATCATAACCGAGATCGGGGTAATACCGCCCTACGCCGCCTACCAGGTGATCGTGAAGGAACTGGGTTACGAGTTCATGTTCAACGAGGATTGATAAAATGGAATACGAAGAGAGATACCTACATCTGGACGCGCCCATCGACATCGATTCGCACGTCATATGCAAGTACAAGGTCGGCACCGACCTGAAGATGACCACCGCCGCGGCGGCCATCGCCACCGAGCAGTCCACCGGGACGTGGACCAAGCTCTCCACCCTGCACGAGGACAATTTCCTGAAGAGGAGCGGCAAGGTCACCAAGATCGAGGGCAACATGGCCACCATCGCCTTCCCGGTGGAGGACTTCTCCCTGGACATCGGCGGCGTCCCGCAGATCCTGAGCATCATCGCCGGCAACCTGTTCGGCCTGGAGGCGCTGCACACCGTTCGCCTGGAGGACGTGACGTTCCCCAAGTGCATGCTCAAGGAGTTCAAGGGACCGAAGTTCGGCATCGACGGAATGCGCTCCACCTTGAAGAGGCCCACGAAGCCTTTGGTCGGCACCATCGTCAAGCCTAAGATCGGCCTATCGCCGAAGGAGACCGCCGAGTACGTTTACGAGGCGGGCATGGGCGGCCTTACGAACGGCAAGGACGACGAGACGCTGAGCAACCAGAAGTTCTGCCCCATGGACGACCGAGTGGTGGCCATCGCCGAGGCCATCGACCGGGTGAAGAGCGAGACCGGGCACGTCATGATGCATGCGATAAACGTAAGCACCAACGGCCATCAGATACTGGAAGTGGCCGAACGGGCGCAAGAGCTGGGCGCCACCGAGCTCATGGTGGACGTCCTTACTTGCGGCTTCGGGGCCATACAGGTCCTGGCCGAGGACCCGTCGATCAAGCTGCCAATCCATGTGCACCGCACCATGCATGGGGCCATGACGCGCAACCTGGACCACGGCATCAACATGAAGGTGTTCGCCACCCTGTCCAGGATGGTCGGCGGCGACGCCCTGCACGTCGGGACGTTCGGCGTGGGCAAGATGAAGGGGGCAGCGCACGAGGATTTGGCGAACCGGGACATGTGCCTGACGAAGGAACTGCCCTACAAGAGGGTCATGCCCGTCGCCTCCGGCGGCGTGCACCCGGGAATGATAAAGAAGTTCGTGGAGATCGCCGGAACGGAACTGCAGATCCAGGCTGGCGGCGGCGTGTCCGGCCATCCCGGCGGCGTCCGGGGCGGCGCCAAGGCCATGGTCCAGGCGGTGGACGCGGCGGCGGCCAACATCCCGTTGGACGTGTACGCCAAGGACCACGCCGAGCTGGCGGCGGCCATCAAGAAGTGGGGATTGGCATGAAGCTCAAGGCCCGCTACATTGACGTGGACACCGGCGAGGTGACCGCGCTGCTGCACGACTTCGACTGCGCTGAGCTTGGGCTCCGGGAGAAGGACCGCGTGAAGCTCTCCCTGAACGGCAAGGTCACCGTGGCCATAGTCACCACCAGCGACACCGTGATCAAGAAGGGCGAGATCGGCCTGATGGGAAGCTCGCAGGAGACCATGCAGTCCAAGGACGGGGACCTGGTGGAGGTTTCCGCGGCCAGCAAGCCCGAGTCGGTCGAATACATCAAGAAGAAGATGAACGGGCAGGAGCTGACCACCGAGGAGATAACCAGCATCATCGCGGACATCTCCTCCCGGGCGCTGTCCAACATCGAGCTGTCGGCGTACGTCACGTCCCTTTACATCAATGGCATGAACATGCGGGAGACCGTCGACCTCACCAAGGCCATGGTGGCCGGCGGGGAGATCATCAATTTCAGCAACGGTCCGATATACGACCATCACAGCATCGGCGGGTGCCCCGGGAACAAGATCACCTTGCTGGTCGTCCCGATAATGGCCGCCGCCGGGTGCAAGATGCCCAAGACGTCCTCGCGGGCCATCAGCAGCGCCGCCGGGACGTCCGATATCGTGGAGACCTTCGCCAACGTGGCCCTGACGCCGGTCCAGCTCAAGGAGATAACCGAGCGTGTCGGAGGCGTGCTGGCCTGGGGCGGCTCGTTGAACCTGGCCCCGGCGGACGACCTGATCATCAAGGCGGAATATCCGCTGGGTATCGACCCGCACGCTCAGCTATTGGCATCCGTAATGGCCAAGAAGAAGGCGGTGGGAGCGAACTACCTGGTCATCGACATACCCATGGGAGAGGGGACCAAGGTCCACACCATGGAGGAGGCCAAGGGCTACGCCCGGGACTTCATTCAGCTCGGTGAGGAACTGGACATCCGGGTGGAGTGCGCCATAACCTACGGCGGCCAGCCCTTGGGAAGGGCCATCGGCCCGGCCCTGGAGTCCATCGAGGCCATATCGATCCTGGAAGGCGCGAAGGGCCCGAACAGCGTGATCGAGAAGACCCTCAGCATGTGCGGCATGCTGTTCGAGATGGGCGGGGAGTACCAGGGCGTCGAGAAGGCCAAGCAGATCCTGGAATCGGGAAAGGCCCTCAAGAAGTTCCAGGAGATAGTCGAGGCCCAGGGCGGCAAGCCGGGCATCACCTCCAAGGACATCAAGGTCGGGCAGTACAGCGTGGACGTCATCGCCAAGCAGAGCGGGTACGTCGGCCATATCCTGAACAAGTCCCTGGTCCGGGTGGCCCGCACCGCCGGCTCGCCGAAGGACAAGGGCGCCGGGCTGCTGCTGAACAAGAAGGG
>JAKLIU010000305.1 GCA_022709445.1 Spirochaetota bacterium
CGCGGCGGCGCACAGCCGCCGCAGGAAACGCAGGTTCAATCCATCACCCTTTCAAGGTCGTCCAGACATCTCTTGCGCCTCCAGTATTCACGAGGGGGGGCGTCTCGCGCAAACTGCCGCCCCGCCGCCGCGCGGGGGGTGTCCAACCCGGAAATTTTTCCTGATTTCTCCGGGGTGCCTCCGGAGGGTGCGCTTGTGGAACCGTTGAACCAAAAAGGCGCGGCGTGATTTTCATGTGGAAGCACCCGGAAGGGGGCATCCGGCTGGTCTGCCCCTTTTTCGCGGCGGCGGCATTGCATCGCGGCGGCGGCAGGGGGTACACTATCGGCGCTTGTGCGGACAAGAATCCCCTGTTTGGCAACTAGGATAGGAATCTCGCCATGCTCATTTACGTACCCAAGGAAACGTGGCCGGGGGAGCGGCGTGTGCCGCTCGTGCCCGACACGGTGGCGAAACTCGCCAAAAAAGGCGCGGAAATCACCGTCGAGGCGGGGATGGGCGCGCCCTGCGGCTTCACCGACGAGGCCTATGAGAAGGCCGGCGCCAAGGTGACCCAGGACGGCCCCGGCACCCTCGCCGCGGCGGACGCGGTGCTGCGGCTCCGCAAGCCGTCGCCGGAGTTCGTCAAGGCGATGAAGCCGGGCAGCCTGCTGGTCAGCTATCTGGAGCCCTTCACGGACGCCGACCTGCTGGACACGATCATCGCCGCGAAGGTGGACGCCATCTGCATGGAGATGATCCCCCGGACGACGCTGGCCCAGAAGATGGACGCCCTGAGCTCGCAGGCGAACCTGGCGGGCTATGTGGCCGTGATGGCCGCGGCCAACAAGCTGAGCCAGGTGCTGCCCATGATGATGACGCCCGCGGGCACGCTGAAGCCCGCGCGGGTCTTCATCATCGGCGTGGGCGTGGCGGGCCTGCAGGCCATCGCCACGGCGAAGCGCCTGGGCGCGCGCGTGGAGGCCTTCGACACGCGGCCCGTGGTGGAGGAGCAGGTGCAGTCGCTCGGCGCGAAGTTCGTGAAGATTGACCTCGGCGAGACCGGCCAGACCAAGGACGGCTACGCCGTGGAGCTGACGGAGGAGCAGAAGGAGCGCCAGAAGGAGGCGATGGCCAAGGTCATCGCCCAGTCCGACATTGTCATCACGACCGCGCAGGTCTTCGGGCGGAAGGCGCCGGTCATCGTGACCCGCGCCATGGTCGAGTCCATGCGCCCGGGGAGCGTGGTGGTGGACCTGGCGGCGGAGACCGGCGGCAACGTCGAGGGCTCGCAGCCGGGCGCCGAGGTGGACATCAACGGCGTCACCGTCATGGGCGCGGAGAACTTCCCGGGCCGGGTGCCCGTGCACGCCAGCCAGATGTACTCCGCCAACGTCGGCAACCTGGTCGAGCACTTCTGGGACAAGGACGCCGGCGCGGTCAAACTGAACACAGACGACGAGATCATGAACGGGTGCCTCATCGTCCGCGACGGCGAACTTCGGAGCGAACTTCTCAAGAAAGCGAGGGCCGCGAAATGAGCGTCACCATGCTGCTGCTGTTCACCTTCACCATCGCCATCTTCCTGGGGGTTGAGCTGATCAACAAGGTTCCCTCCCAGCTGCACACGCCGCTCATGTCGGGGTCCAACGCGATCTCCGGCATCAGCATCGTGGGCGCGATCATGGCCGCGGGCGCGGGCAACGAGTCGCCCTTCCTGGCCTTCATCGGGCTGGTCGCCATGATCGGCGGCGCCATCAACGTCTTCGGCGGCTACGTGGTCACCCACCGCATGCTGCTCATGTTCAAAAGCAAGGACGCCAAGAAATGAAAGAGAACCTCATCCAGATCATCTATATCGCGTCCGCGATCCTGTTCATCTTCGGCCTCAAGATGATGAGCAGGCCCACCACGGCGGTACGGGGGAACCTGCTGTCCGCGGTCGGCATGGGCCTGGCCATCGTCGCCACCCTCATGACCGGCGGCCTCAGCATGACGTGGATCGTCGCGGGGCTCGTCATCGGCGGCGTCATCGGCACCGTCGCGGCCCTCAAGGTGCCCATGACCTCCATGCCTGAGTTCGTCGCCGTGTTCAACGGCACGGGCGGCCTCGCCAGCATGCTCGTCGGCTGCGCCGAGTACTACCGCTACTGGAGCCACGGCGGCGGCGAGATCGAGGCGGTCCCCCTCATCGCCACCTACCTCGCCGTGCTCATCGGCGGCGTCACGTTCACCGGCAGTATGGTCGCCTACGCGAAGCTCGCCGAGAAGATTGACAGCAAGCCCTTCCTCTTCAAGAACCAGCAGCTCATCAACGCCGCGGTGCTCGGCCTGCTGGCGCTGGGCGGCGTGGTCTTCTTCCTGTGGCCCCACAGCATCATCGCGATTCTGTTCTTCCTCCTTGCGGTGGCGCTTTCGCTGGTCCTCGGCGTGCTGGTGACGATCCCCATCGGCGGCGCGGACATGCCGGTGGTCATCTCCCTGCTGAACAGCTACTCCGGTCTGGCGGGCTGCGCGGCGGGCTTCGTCATCTCCAACACGGTGCTCATCGTGGCCGGCTCCCTCGTCGGCGCGAGCGGCATCATCCTGACCAGCATCATGTGCAAGGCCATGAACCGCTCGCTGGCCAACGTGCTCTTCAGCGGCTTCGGCTCCGCCACGGCGGGCGCCGGCAAGGCCGTCGAGGGCGAGGTCCGCGCCCTCAGCGTCGAGGACGCCTTCTTTGTGCTTGAGTCCGCCTCCTCCGTGGTCTTCGTGCCCGGGTACGGCATGGCCGTGGCCCAGGCCCAGCACGCCGTCCGCGAGCTTGGCGACATCCTGGAGAAGAACGGCACCGAGGTCAAGTACGCCATCCACCCGGTC
>JAKLIU010000306.1 GCA_022709445.1 Spirochaetota bacterium
GAGCTGTACGCCTTCGCCTCGGTCAACCTGCAGGCGAGGCTGGGCCCGTACGAGGATTACCACCCGCACGCGAGCGGCAGCCCGCGGGAGTACGCGCTCTTCAGGGCGAGCGACTGACGGAGGATTCCCGCCGCCGATCGCCCCTGGACGCGAGGGGGGCAAGGTCCGGAAGCACGGGCAGGTCCAGCGGGGCCAGTTCGTAGGATGGAAGGTCTTCAGGAAACACCCAGCGCAGGGCGTCGTGGGCGTTCGACGAACACGGTTCGCCCGACAGCTCGGTCTCCATGACGACGAAGCGGAAGGACCTGCCAGGCACGGGCAACACCCCGTCGTACAGCACGCTGCCAGGCACGCACTCGAGCCCGAGCTCCTCCATGAGCTCCCGACAGAGGGCCTCCGAGGGGTTCTCGCCCGCCTCCGCCTTCCCGCCGGGCAGTTCCCAGAGGCCGCGGCTGCCGCCGGAGGATCTCCTGCCGAGGAGCATGGCCCCGCCCCTGACGCAGAAGGCAGCGGCCACCACCGGGGGCTCGGCGGGAGCGGCGCTCAGGATTCCCCCAGGAAGGACGCCAGGGCATCGCGCAAGCGAACGGCCTCATCGCGGGTGAAGGTCAGCCCCTTGCCCATGAGCCGGTGCGAGGGATCCCAGGGACGGATGTCCAGCTTGGCCTCGCGGCCGTTCCAGCCGACCAGGTTGAGCTCTGTGGTCCAGCCGCCCTTGCCCTCGCCGAGCACGGCGATGCTCCGCTCGATCCTGAACTCGATGGTTTCGCCTTTTCTTTCCATGAATCCCTCCAGGAGCCGGCCGCATCCGGCCCTGCCAGCATTCGCCCGTCCGAACCCCGGCGCCTGCGCCCGGGCGGAGAAATCGCCGGCCCGCTACAGCCCGGGCTCGAAGCCCTCGTCCTCCCGGGAAAACTCCGGGAAACGGAACACGATCACCCCGCTGGGACGGACGCGCATCTCGCATGCGCCTTTTCCCGCGAGCTTCTCGAGTCCCGCGCGGGCTTCCTCCGTCGGGTAGTCGCTCTCCAGGGCCACCTCGGCCGGGCTCACGACGCCGCCGTTCCGCTTGGCGACCCGGAGTATGACCTTTTCGAGGCTTTCCTTGACGGCCGGCGCGAAATGCGGATCGGGCCCCTCACGGATGATGACGGTGCGGCCGGGGCCACCCGCGATGCCGGCGCGGTAGCCGGCCTTGATGTTGGCCTCGCGGACCTGGCCGGGGAGCGTGAAGAAGTCGTAGATCCCGCCCACGCCGCTCAGGCCCAGGGTGACCATCCAGAGGATGGCGGTCGGGAATTTCCTGAGGTAGAGCCGATGGAATCCCAGGGCGCCGAACACGCTCAGGAACCAGAGTATATACGCAGTGGATAAACTGTAGAACATGCTTGTCTCCGCCGATTGGATTCACGCCGCCCCGGCAGGGCGCGGCGCGTGATACGCGGCAATCGATCATATAATACCACCAATCCGGGGCAATGGGAAATTCCCTGCCGCCGGGGCCTCCCGCTCCCGCACGGCATCCCTTTGACCACAGGAGCCCTTCGGTGGTATCAATGGAGTGCTGATACTGTCGGCCAAGGAGCTTCGCATGAAGGACATCAGGACCATCCTGGCGGAACGGGCCACCGGCGCGCCGGTCACGGCCAAGGGCTGGACGCGCACCAAGCGCGACACCAAGAACGCCATTTTCGTCGAGCTGAACGACGGGTCCTGCTTCGCGAATCTCCAGTGCGTGTTCGACGCGGCCGCCCTCGACGAGCAAACCCGGGCCACCCTCGAGCGGGTCAGCACCGGCGCGGCCGTGGCGATAGGCGGCACCCTGGTCGACTCGCCCGCCGCCGGCCAGAGCGTCGAGCTGAAAGCCTCGTCGCTGGAGCTCATCGGCCCCTGCCCCGTGGAGGGCTACCCGCTCCAGAAGAAGGCGCATTCCATGGAGTTCCTCCGGGAGATCGCCCACCTCAGGCCAAGGACCAACACCATAGGCGCGGTCGCGCGCGTCCGCAGCCAGATGGCTTACGCCGTGCACAGCTTCTACCAGGAGCGCGGCTTCGAGTACGTGCACACGCCCCTCATCACGGCCTCGGACTGCGAGGGCGCGGGGGAAATGTTCCAGGTGACCACCCTCGACCTGGACGCCCTGGCCAAGCGCGGCGAAGCCGTGGACTACTCCAAGGACTTCTTCGGCAAGAAGGCTTTCCTCTCCGTGTCCGGCCAGCTCAACGTGGAGACCTACTGCATGGCCCTGGGCAAGGTCTACACCTTCGGGCCCACCTTCCGGGCGGAGAACTCCAACACCACCCGCCACCTGGCCGAGTTCTGGATGATCGAGCCGGAGGTCGCCTTCGCCGAGCTCCCCGACAACATGGCCCTGGCCGAGGATTTCATCAAGCACCTCCTGGGCTGGGCCCTGGACAAGTGCGCCGAGGACCTGGCGTTCTTCGACAAGCGCGTGCAGCCCGGCCTCGTCGCCATGCTCGAGGACGTCCGATCCAAGAAGTTCGCCCACATGAGCTACACCGACGCCGTCGCCGAACTCGAGAAAAAGAAGGACCGGTTCGATTTCAAGCCATACTGGGGCTGTGACCTCCAGACCGAGCACGAGCGCTACCTGTCCGAGACGGTCATCCAGGGGCCGGTCATCGTCACCGACTACCCGAAGGAGCTCAAGGCCTTCTACATGCGCCAGAACGACGACGGCAAGACCGTGCGCGCCATGGACGTGCTGGTGCCGCGCATCGGCGAGATCATCGGGGGCTCGGAGCGCGAGTACCGTTACGACAAGCTCGTCGAGAACATGAACGCAAAGGGGCTCGACCCGGCGGCCTACTGGTG
>JAKLIU010000307.1 GCA_022709445.1 Spirochaetota bacterium
TACTGTCGAGCCTGGATGCCGCGCCTTGATCTCGTGTTTCGCTCGCGCTGTGAAGTGAGGACTTTGCACGATGGCGGGATGGAGCGCCAGGAGCGCCGCCGAGAGAGGAGAGGAGCGAGCTATCGCACGTGACTCGACGAACGCAAGGCAGCGACGCCGCGATCCGCCCGCCATCGCGCAAAGAAAAAGCCGGACCATCGGGTCCGGCTCTTTTCCGTACGGGTTCGGGGCGCCGAACCTTATTCCTTGAT
The DNA here is from genome assembly GCA_022709445.1 of Spirochaetota bacterium. Classification (GTDB taxonomy): domain Bacteria; phylum Spirochaetota; class Spirochaetia; order Treponematales; family UBA12059; genus JAKLIU01. The sequence continues at coordinate 252 of JAKLIU010000307.1, forward strand.
GCCGTACTTCCTGCGGAAGCGCTCCACGCGGCCGGCGGTGTCGACGAGTTTCTGTTTCCCGGTAAAGAAAGGATGGCAGGCGGAGCAGATTTCCACCTGGAGGTTCTTTACCGTCGAACGGGTCTCAATGACACTGCCGCACGCGCACGTGATCGTGGTGAGTTCGTACTTGGGATGTATGCCGCTCTTCATGCGATCTCTCCTTGCGTGTCGGTCATGCATGCCAGAAAACCGGCTTGATGACGGTCGATTCGGCACCTCGCGGCGCCGAGCCTGTCGTTCCCGGTCAATCGCCCATCGGCGTGTTCATCGACCGGAGGAACGCGTCATTATTCTTGGATTTCATCATCTTGTCAATCAGGAGCTCCATGATCTCCAGGTCGTCCATGGGGCTGATCACCTTGCGCAGCACCCAGATCTTCTGGAGCTCCTCCGAGGTCATCAGGAGTTCCTCCTTGCGGGTGCCCGACTTCTTGATGTTGATGGCGGGGAAGAGGCGGCGGTCGGACATGCGGCGGTCCAGGTTGATTTCCATGTTGCCGGTGCCCTTGAACTCCTCGAAGATCACCTCGTCCATGCGCGAGCCGGTGTCCACCAGGGCCGTGGCTATGATGGTGAGCGAGCCGCCGTGCTCTATGTTGCGCGCCGCGCCGAAGAAGCGCTTGGGCTTGTGCAGGGCGTTGGAGTCCACGCCGCCGGACAGGATCTTGCCCGAGGTGGGCACGGTCTGGTTGTAGGCGCGCGCCAGGCGGGTGATGGAGTCCAGGAGTATCACCACGTCCTTGCCGTGCTCGACCAGCCGCTTGGCCTTCTCCAGGACCATTTCCGCCACCTGCACGTGCCTGGTGGCCTGCTCGTCGAAGGTGGACGAGATCACCTCGGCCTTGACGGTGCGCTCCATGTCCGTGACTTCCTCGGGGCGCTCGTCGATGAGCAGCACGATCAGGTAGGAGTCCGGGTGGTTGGAGGTGATGGCGTTGGCGATTTTCTGCATCAGGATGGTCTTGCCCGTCTTGGGCGGGGAGACGATCAGGGCGCGCTGGCCCTTGCCGATGGGGCAGAACAGGTTGATGATGCGGGTTGAGACTTCCTCGGTGACGGTCTCCAGGTTGAAGCGCTCCTCCGGGTAGAGGGGCGTAAGGTTCTCGAAGGGGATGCGGTTCTGGGCGACGGCCGGCTCGTCGAAGTTGACCAGCTCCACCCGCAGCATGGCGAAGAAGCGCTCGCCCTCCTTGGGGCTGCGGATCTGGCCGTAGACCGTGTCGCCGGTCTTGAGGTTGAACAGGCGGATCTGGCTGGGGCTGATGTAGATGTCGTCGGAACCGGGCAGGTAGCTGTTCTGGGGCGAGCGCAGGAAGCCGTAGCCGTCGGGCAGGATCTCGAGGGATCCGTAGGCGTAGATGATGCCGCCGTGCTCGGTGTGGGTCTTCAGGATCTGGAAGATGAGCTCCTGCTTCTTGAGCAGGACCATCTCCTCGTGGTTGAGCCCGGTCCTGACGCCGAGCTCGCGCAGCTCCTTGAATCCCATGGCGGTCAGCTCGTTGATGGACAGCCTAGAGCGCGTGTCGGCCTGTTCCGGCCTGGGCGCGGCGACCTCTTCGCGGGCCGCCCTCTCGAAGTTCTCCTGCTTGCGCACGAAGCCCGGCGCGACCACCGAGGGGGCGCGGTTCTCGAAGCGCTGTTCGTCCTCGCTGACCGGGGCCTTGACGGAGGCGGGAATGGGCTCGTCGTTCCGGCCCGTCGCCTGGCCGGCCGCCTCGCGGGGCTGGCCTTCACGCTGCGGGGCGGGCCTGCGGACCACGCGCTTGCGCGCGGGATTGGCGGCCGCCGTTTCCTGCGCGGCGTCCTGGCCGTCTTCCATGGGTTCAAGGTTGAACTCCGCCTGCGGCTGGCCGTCGTCCGGCATGGCGTCGTCGTTCTGTGCGGTTTTACGGATGGGTGCCATCTCGTGCTCCAGTGTTCGGTATTGGTGGCCGTGCCGGCGGGGCGGCGCGGGTGCGCAGGCCGCGGCTGCAGCCGGATATGATCGGGGACGCCGGCGATCGATCGAAGCGTCCCATCGTTGTCTGTGCTTGCCCGTTTCCGGTTGTTGGGGGTAGGCCCGGCGGTCCCGCGCGCTCGGCGCAGGGTCAAGCCGCGCGACGGCCCCTGGGGCCTACGCGATCTTTTTCCTTACTTTGACGATACTCCCTCATCCTGCGGGTTGTCAAGCGAGATTCGAGCGCCGGCCAGGGCGGCGAGCGCGACGAGCGCCCGTTCCGCCGCCTGCAGCCTGACGGAGTCCCGGTCGCCTTGCAGGGACAGGCGTTCGGTCCGGCTCTCCCCCGGCGTGCGGCAGGCTATCCAGACCGTGCCCACGGGCTTCCCCGGCAGGGCGCCGCCCGGCCCGGCGATGCCGGTGACGGCGAGCGCGACGTCGGCCCCGCTCTCGCGGCGGGCGCCCTCGGCCATCGCGCGGGCGACGGGCTCGCTCACGGCGCCATGCCGCGCGATGAGCTCGGCGGGCACGCCGAGGAAGTGCGTCTTGGCCTCGTTGGCGTAGCTCACGACGCCCGCAAGGAACGCCCGCGAGACGCCGGGC
>JAKLIU010000308.1 GCA_022709445.1 Spirochaetota bacterium
CGCGCAGGCGCTCTGCCGCAGCGTGATCGTGCCCCACCAGGCCTCCGGTCCGTGATTGATCAGCAGCACCAGCCAGCCGCGGTCCGCGAGCCAGCCCGCCGCCAAGGCCTCGGCGGACCTGCCGAGGGCCGTCCTGTCGGACCGGGGGACGCTCACTGGGGGGACACGAGCTCCTTGGGGTCGATGGCCCTGGCGATGAAGAGGGATTTCTCGGCCAGGAGGTCGAGGATCTCCCCCGCGTCGTCCTTGTAGTGCTTGCCGAACTCGTCGACGATGATCTTGATCCTGGGCCGCAGGGGCGCGTCCGAGTGGCTCTCCATCACCCTGGCAATGGCCGCGTTGTTCAGCACGACGATCGAGCCGATGGGATAGATGCCCATGCTCCTGATGAAGGCCTTGAGCACGTCCGGGTCGAAGCGGCGTGAATTGTCCGACAGGAGGCTCTTCATGGCCGCGTAGCCGATCATGGAGTTGCGGTAGGGCTTCTGGCTGACCATTGCCTCGAAGGCGTCGGCCACCGAGACGATGCGGGCCAGGGGGTCGATGTCCGCCCCGGCCGTCCTGCGGGGATAGCCTTCCCCGTCCCAGCGCTCGTGGTGCTGGAGACCCATCAGGCCCACGTCATCGGGGTACTGCAGCTCGCGGGTGATGATCTTGTAGGAAAGCAGGGGATGCGCGCGCATCTTCTGGGCTTCCTCGGGGCTGAGGGCGCCTTTCTTGGAGACGATGTCCGGCGGCACGCGGAGCATGCCCGCGTCGTGCAGGAGGGCGCCGGCTGCCAGGTGGGTCAGCCGGTGCGGCGGCAGCTTCATGGTCCGGCCCACGACCAGGGCCAGCACCGCGGTGTTCACCCCGGCCCGTGCCAGGTCGTAGCCGCGGATGTCCACGGAGAGTATGGCCGAGGCCACCTCGGCGTCGCGGTCGCGCACCAGGTTGAGGGCGTCCTGGGCCAGCGCGTCGACGCTCTTGGGCTCGACCTTCTCCTGGGCGCCCAGGCGGTCGAGGATCACCTTCAGGCGGTCTATCATGTCCGAGTACGCGGCGTAGAGCTTGTGGTCGCTGAAGGCGGCGACGCCTTTCTGCTGGCCGGCGTCCGCGGGCGGAGGCGCGTCCTCCACCGGCTCGCCCTCGCTGAAGACGTGCGTCACCCCCCATTTGACCAGGCTGTCCAGATCCTTGGGCTTCACCGCGACGCCGGCAGGCACGAGGAGGTTGGTTCCGTCGACGAACACGTCTGCGCTGAACTTGGTACCCGGCTTGATCCGGTCCAGGGCGTACTTCTTTTTCATTGTTCCGTTCCTCGGGATGCCCCGGTCAGGCGTCGCTGCCCGGCAATCCCCTTATGAATATAAGGACTTTCGCCACAATTTCCCAATACTCGCGCGGGACCAGTTCCCCCGCCTCCAAGGGCAGGAGGGAGGCCGCCAGCGCCCCGTCCTCCACCACCGGCACCCCGGCATCCAGCGCGATCCCCACGGCCCGTTCGGCGGCCCGGCCGACGGCGGTGGCGACCACCATGGGCGCGGGCAGGCTGGCGTCGTAGCGCAGCGCCACCGCGGCCTTGGCTCCCGGCCTACTCCGCGCTGCCATCGTACCCGCCGTAGCCATCCAGCTCGACCGTGGCCTCCGCGTCCAGCCCGCCGGAAACGGCGCCGGGGAACGACTCCCCCAGGAAGCGCCCGCGCTCGAGCGCGTCGTCGCAGCGGTACCTGATTCGTGGCCCTCCGCGCCCGGGCTCCAGCTCCAAGATCCGGCGCCGTTCGCCGCTGCGGATGTCGGCCACCAGGCGTTCGGCCTTCCTGGCGTCCCTGTCGTACAGTATACGGAAAAAACCCCGGAACGCAACGCCGTCGATGGACAGCGAGAACGGCACGTGGAGCCATCCCTTGCCCGAGGGGCCCGGCCGGGCCATGGCTGCCAGGTCCGGATCCGAGAGAGCCGCGGACAGGAAAGCCGGGAAGACGGAGGCAAGTTCGGCGACGAGTCGATCCGGCGGCACTTCAAGCGCCACCGGAGCCCCAGCCCGGCCCTGCCCCGATCCGGCGCTTCCCTGCCCCGTACCCGGCTCCTGCCCGCCGCGGCCGTCGTCCCGTCGGCCGTCGCTCTCGCGGCCGTCCCCGGGATCCCGCCCTTCGGAGCCGTCGGCGGCGCTCCCGTCCCCCCGCTCGCTACCCTCCCGCGAGCACAGTCCCAGCACCCGCTCGAAGGCCGCTCCGACCGGATCCAGCCCGGCCGCGATGGCCCTGGCCGCGAGCCTGGCCGCGAGGGAACCGTCCGCGGCTCCACCCCGCGCGGGGCGGGCCATGGCGAGCCGTACCTGCCGCAAGCGTTCTCCGTCCAGGCCCAGGGCCTCGCCCATGAGCGCGGAGAGCGCGATGCGGGAGGAGCGGTCGTCGGGCAGCCCGAGGGAGAGGAGGAGTCCGGGGATCCGGTCGGGGGGGAGGCTTGCTGCCGCGGGCATAGACACGCTTGCGGCGGCTGCCGGGCCGGTCGCGGGCCGGGCGGGGACCCCGCGCGCGGTGGCGGGAGCTCCGGCGGCCGGCCTCGTGCCCGGGGTTCCCTCCGCCCGGGAATTTGAAAGAGCGCCGGGCGCGGACTTCAAGTCCGCTCCGGCGCTCTTCGTGCGTGGAGTATCCGCGTTGCGGCCGTCCCCTTCGGGGCGGGGGCCCAGGGGCCTCACGCCGCTGGCGTCAGGCCTTGGCGGCCAGGGAACGGACCGCGGGCTTGCGGCCGCCGAGCAGTTCCTTGATCTTGGCCTTCTTGCCGATCTTCTCGCGGATGTAGTACAGCTTGGCGCGGCGGACCTTGCCGCAGCGGAGCACTT
>JAKLIU010000309.1 GCA_022709445.1 Spirochaetota bacterium
GGCCGGGCCTCCCTCTCCGCGTCCCTCGGCTGCCTGATGCTCTTCTTCATGAAGTTTTTCCGGACCCCGGGATACCGGACGGTCAGGCTCATCGTGCTCGCGGACGTCGTCGGCTTCGCGGCGGCCTTCCTGCTCAGCGCGGGCGACGACGTGGCCATCAACACGGTGTTCAACCTGAGCCTCCTGCCGGTGTTCATGGTCATCATCTACGGGGTGGTGGTGGTCGCCAGAGCGGCGGCGCGCAAGGATCGCGACGCCTGGTACATCATGACGGGCCTGGCGATAGGCGTCGGCTTCGGCGTCCACGACATCGTGTACCAGGTGCTCGGGCTGGATCCCTTCGCCTGGCTCCAGGGCTTCACCTTCTTCGCCCTCAACCTGTCGGTTTTCATCGCCATGTCGGCCCGGGCGGCCCGCGCCCAGCGCTCCCTGGACGCGTACATCAAGGAGACCGCCGAACAGCGCGACCGGATGGCGACTCTCCTGGAGCGCGCCGAGATCCTGGCGCGGGAGAGCTCGCAGGTGGCCCGCGACCTGGACGAGGCGGTCATCCGGGTCGCGGACGCCGCGGAGCGCTCAGCCGAGTCCGCGACGGGCATCGGCCGGTCGGTGGAGCTCCAGAGCCGCACCCTGGGGGCAGCCCGGGAAACGGTGGGCGGACTGATCGACTCGATCCGCTCCGTGGACCGGGAGCTGGAGGCCGAGGCCTCCATACTGGCCAAGACCGCCCGTGAGACGGGGCTCCTCATCCAGGGCTTCGAGGCGGTCAGCGACGGCATAGGCGGCGCGTCCGCGTTCGCCGCGGACCTGGACAGACTCACCTCCGCCGGGCGCGGGGACATGGACCGGCTGGCCGCCTTGATGGCCCGCGTCAACGAGTCGTCCAAGGAGATCCGCGACATCGTGGAGGCCGTGAACGATTTCGCCGAACGGACCAACCTCCTGGCCATGAACGCCTCCATAGAGGCAGCCCACGCCGGCGTGGCGGGACGGGGGTTCAGCGTGATCGCCCAGGAGATCAAGAAGCTGGCCGCGGCCAGCGCGGAACGCGCCTCGAGGATAGGGGAGGTGGTCCTGTCCATCGACGGCTCGGTGGAGGACGGCACGGAGCTGAGCGCGCGCGTCAAGGAGTCCCTGGAGCGGATAGCCGAAGGGGCGGCCGAGACGGCGACGAGGGTCCGGGAGGCGGCCGACGGAAGCGCCAGGCAGCGGGAGGCCGGGACGGGCATCGCCTCGGAATCCGGCCAGCTGGCCGCCTCTGCCTCGCGCATGCGCGGGGAAAGTTCGCGGCAGGTGGAGTTCTCCGGCGGCGTCGTGCGGGGCATGGAACAGCTCGCCTCGGTGGCCGAGGACGTGGGCGCGGCGGCGGCGGAGATCGTCTCCCACGACGCCGAGCTGGCTGCGCAGGCCGGCCAGTTGCGCGGCCTGGCCGGCAGGGTGCGCAAGTCCGCCGAGGACCTGGCCGCCCTCATGGCGCGCTGAGGCCGAGCATGCGCGATTCCGCCCCGGAGGAGTTCCGGGCCGCGGTGCTCGAGCACTTCCGGCTGGAGGGCAGGAGCTTTCCCTGGCGCGACACCCTGGATCCCTGGAGCATCCTGGTATCCGAGTTCATGCTGCAGCAGACCCAGACCTCGCGGGTGCTGCCCAAGTACCTGCGGTGGATGGAGACCTGGCCGGATCCCGCCGCCCTGGCCGCGGCGCCGCTCTCCGAGGTCTACGCCGCCTGGAGTGGACTCGGGTACAACTCGCGGGCCCTGCGCCTGCGCGAGGCCGCCCGCGCCGTGGCCGCCATGCCCGGGGGCCGGCTGCCGGGTGACGAGAACGCCCTCTTGGCCCTGCCGGGCGTGGGCCCGTACACCGCCCGGGCCGTTCTCGCCTTCGCCTGGCGCAAGCCGGTCATCCTGGTGGAGACCAACATCCGCGCCGCCGTCATCTTCCATTTCTTCAGGGGGCGGGAAGCGGTGCGGGACCGCGAACTGGAGCCGGTGCTCGATGCGGTCATGGACCGCTCGGACCCGCGGACCTGGTACTACGCGCTCATGGATTACGGAGCCTGGCTCAAGAAGCGCGAACCCAACCCGTCGCGGGCCTCGGCGGGCTACGCGCGGCAGGGAGCGTTCCGGGGATCGGCCCGGGAAGCCAGGGGAGCCGTGCTCCGGGTGGTATCTTCCCTGTCGGGCACAGGCGCCGGTCTGGACTGGCTCGAGGAGCACTCCGGCCTGTCGCGCGAGCGGCTTGAGCGGGCGGCCGGCGACCTGGTCGCGGAAGGCCTCCTGTCGTACCGGGACGGGCGTTTCAGCTTCCCGGACTGAAGATGGAGGCGAAGAACCGGATGATCGCGTCCTTGAACCGGACGAAGATGTTCCCGAGCGGGATGTCCTCGGACGCCACCAGGTCGATGCGCCTGAGCACCCGGTTCTCGGTGGAGAACACCAGCGTGCCCAGCTTGGTCCCCTTGGCCACCGGGGCTGCGACCGCGCCGACCGTCTCGACGCGGCAGACAATCCCCTTGGCGTAGGCCGTCGGCACCGTGAAGGACACGGGGATCGCGCTCGCCGGCGTCGCGTGGGGTTTGGCAGCGCCCCACACCCGCACGGCGGGGATCGCCGGGACCGCGGGGCTCACCGTCACCCAGTTGGCGAAGGCCCAGTCCAGGAGCATCGCGCCGCCCCGTTCCCTGGAGCTGACCCCGTAGGTGCCGCCCAGGGTGACGATGATGAAGCGCGTCCCGTTGCGTTCCGCCGTGGCCACCAGGTTGAAGCCCGACTCGTCGATGTACCCGGTCTTGAGCCCGTCCGCG
>JAKLIU010000031.1 GCA_022709445.1 Spirochaetota bacterium
GAGCGCCCCGACCCGTCCCGGCAGGGCGCCGGCGGCGCTCCCGTAGGGCAGGAGGCAGGCTGCCGCGCGCTCCCCGTCCATGCCGTACCAGGCCATGTAGCGGTTGAGCCGGTCCGCGTTCTGCGCGTCGGCGTCCATGCCCAGGGCGCGCTCCGCGATGACCCGGTCCCGCGGGGCCAGGGCTGCCGCGGCGGCGTAGGCCGAGGAAAAGTAGAACTTATCAAGCTCCAGTTCCAGTTCGAAGAGGTTGCCGCGCTCGACGGCTTCCGGCAACCCGGCCGCCACCAGCCGCGCGTACGGGGTTCCCGCCAGCGCGTCGGCCATTTCTCCCGCGTCTGCGGCCACCAGCATGGCATCCAGGTCCAGGGCGTTCACCAGGGGCACGCGATCCGCGTAGCCCGCATGTCCCACGGGATCTCCGCCGCGGACCACCCCGTCGAACCACAGCCTCAGGATGTCCTTGAGCCTGTCCACCTCGAAGCGCAGGGTGAGGGCGAGGAAAAAGGACCGTACCGGTTCGCGGGACCAACGTACCAGTTCCAGGAACACGCGCGCCTCGTCTGCATAGAGGGAAGCCTCGCAGGCGCGCAGGTCCCCGGTGGCCGCGAGCGACGCCTCCAGGGACTCGAACCGGGTGCCCCGGAGCTGGAGCATGGCCTCCGGGAGCGACTTTGCCCGCACCATCTCCCCAATGCGATCCGCGTCCAGGAGCGCGGCGGTCCGGGCCTTGAGTTTCGCGTTGAGAAAGGCGTAGGTGGCGAGCGGCGAGGCCATGGCTTCAGCGCGCCCCCGGATCGGGGTTCGCGACCGCGTCCAGCACCCGGGCCGCCAGGCGATCCAGTTCGGGTTCGCGCTTGGCGTACCACGCTTCCGCTTCCGCCCGCGCGGCGGCCTTGCCGGCCTCCAGCAACGCCGCGGCTTCCGATCTCGCGGCCTCCAGGCGTTCCCGGATCAGGGCCGCGGCCCGTTCCCGGGCTTCGTGCACCGTGGCTTCCGCCGCCCGGTCCGCGTTCGCGCGCACGGCCGCGGCATCGGCCTTGGCCCGTTCCATGCGCTCCCTGGCTTCACGCTCCGCGCCGAGGACTCTCTCGACTACGTCTTTCATGATGAACACTTCCTGTGCGTTTCAATGCTATACCTCGGGAAGAAAAATGTACAGCGTCCGGCCATCCCCGGGCCGGCATCGGCCGCGCAGGATACGGCGGCATGCGCCCGGCCGTTGGCGACGCCCGGAGCTTCGTGCTACCATGGGCCATGGACTGCGGCATCACCAAGCAGACAGACGGCCGCGACGCCTACTACACCATCCGCTGGTCGCCCATCGCCAAGGCGAACAAGTTCGACATACGCGCCAAGGTGCCCGCCATGGGCGGCGTCGCCGAGCTGTACTTCAAGGACGACCACGGCAAGCTCAACCTCTACATGCTCGCGCGTTCCTACTACGGCGGCCTGCGGGCGACCCTGCGCGTGGCCACCGACCCGGAGGAAGAGAAGGACGAGCGCCGGCGCGCCGTCCTCCTGGCCCACGAAGGGGAGATCTACTACAGGTACGCGCTCATGGAATCCCAGGACGACATGACGGACATCGTCTACTTCTTCCTGACCACCTACTCGCCAAAAGCCGACATCCCCCACTCAAACCGCTACGAGCGCATCTTCGTCAAGGAACTGGACGAAGGCCACCTGGTCACCGTGTAGCCCGTCCCGGTTCAAGGAACGCCCCCGAAACGCCGATATCAGGAATGATGGAGGCACGCCCATGATTCGGGGATGGTACACGGGAGCGAGCGGCATGGCCGCCCAGCAGGTCAGGCTCGACGCGATAGCCAACAACCTCGCCAACGTCGACACCGACGGCTACAAGCGGGACGTGGCGGTGCACAAGGCCTTCGCCCAGCTCCTCCTCAGGCGCATGGACGACGACGGCGTGGTGCTCCATGCCCTGGGTTCCGGCGATTACGCCCCCATGATAGGCAAGCTGGGCACCGGCGTGGAGACCAACGAGCTCTTCACCGAGTTCGAGCAGGGCGCCCTCAAGGGCACCGACAGCGACTTCGACATCGCCCTGGACGGCAAGGGCTGGCTGTGCATCCAGACCCCCTACGGCGAGCGCTACACCCGCAACGGTTCCTTCATCCTGGGCAAGGAAGGCTATCTGGAAACCAAGGAAGGCTACCCCGTGCTGGGCGAGAACGGCCCCATCTACGTGAAGGCCAACAACTTCCAGGTGGACAAGGACGGCCGGGTCTGGGTCAACGCCGACTACCTGGAGGATCCGGAAGCCCTGGTGGGCCGCGAGGACAACGAGTGGGCCAACCCCATGCTCCTGGACCGCCTCAAGATAGTCGATTTCGAGCTGGACCGCTTCATCGCCAAGCAGGGTTCCAGCATGTGGAAAGACACCGAGCTCTCCGGCCCCGCCCGCGTGATGGAAGGCGAAGCCCGTCCGACCGTGCTCCAGGGTTTCACCGAGGCCTCCAACGTGAACCCCATCACGGAGATGGTGCGCATGATCGAGGTCAACCGCGCCTACGAGGCCAACCAGAAGAGCATCCAGACGGAGGACGCGTCCCTCGGCAAGCTCATCAACGAGGTCGCCAAGCTCTGATCCTTTCCTAATCCGATCGGCCTGAACCGCCGATGATTGAACGAGCGCCGCCCGCGGCAGACGGGGCGGCAAGGGAGCGCATATGGTACGGAGCCTGTGGACGGCAGCCAGCGGCATGATAGGCCAGCAGGCGAGCATCGATACGATCTCGAACAACCTCGCCAACGTCAACACGGCCGGCTTCAAGCGCATGCGCGCGGATTTCGAGGACCTGATCTACCAGACCGTGCGCGTGGCGGGCACCCCGGCCACCGAGGACACGGTGGTGCCGGTCCCCACCCAGATGGGCCACGGCGTCAAGCTGGCCGCCACCCAGCGCCAGTTCACCCAGGGCAACCTGCAGAACACCGAGAACATATCCGACATCGCCATCATGGGCGACGGCTTCTTCCGCATCCTCATGTACGACGGCAGCTACGCCTACACCCGCGACGGCTCGTTCAAGATCGACTCCAACGGCCAGCTGGTCACCAGCAACGGCTACAAGCTCATGCCGGAGGTGGTCCTGCCGGAAAACTTCATCCCCGAGACCCTGAGCATCAGCCAGGACGGCCGCATCAGCGTCAAGGTTCCCGGCCAGGACGACCCGGTCGACGTGGGCCGCCTGGAGCTGTACCGCTTCCCCAACCCGGTGGGCCTGACCGCCGTGGGCGAGAACCTGTTCAAGCTGTCCAACGCCTCCGGCGACCCCCTGCCCGGCAGGCCCGGCTTCGACGGCATGGGCAAGACCATCCACAAGTTCCTGGAGATGTCCAACGTGTCGGTGGTGCGGGAGATGGTGAACATGATCGTGGCCCAGCGCGCCTACGAGTTCAATTCAAAGGCCATCCAGACCAGCGACAGCATGCTGGGCACGGCCACCAACCTCAAGAGGTAAGCCGGAATGACCATCGACGCGGCCACCCTGTCCTACCAGTCCCGTCCCTTCGCCGTTCCGGCCGCCCTCCAGGGTACCGGTGCCAGTCTCGCGCCAAACGCCGCCATAGACCGGTCCAGCAAGCTGTACGAGCAGTGCCGCGAGTTCGAGGGGCTCTTCGTGGAGATGATGCTCAAGGAGATGCGCGCCACGCTCAGCAAGGATTCGGACATCCTGGACGGCGGACAGGCGGAGGAGATCTTCGAGGACATGCTCTACCAGGAGTACGCCAAGGGCATGACCAAAAGCTCAAACTTCGGGCTGGCCGACAAGGTCTACCTGGAACTGCTCCGCGGCGGCGCTTCCGCGGGCTGAGACTCCCCCTCAGGCTTCCCGGAAGGCTATGCGCGCGCGCCAGGCGCGCCGGCGCATCAGCCGCACTGCAGGATCATCCATGCGTCGTCGAAATTTTTCTCTTTCAGGTCTCCCCGGCGTATCCAGAAATACAGCATGCCGCCGTCGCCCCACATCATGCCGCTCGAGTCCACGCTGTCCACCTGCAGCAGCAGGATCCAGTCGCCGGCGCCGCGCTCCAGAGCCTCCGCACGCGGGTCCGCGTAGCCGCTCCCGTCGCCCAGGTAGAGGCCGTTGCTCGCCAGCTCGCAGTCGAGTTCCATCTCATTCTGGATGACGTCCGGATACCCGAACATCCTGCATACCGGCTGCCGCTCCATCGAAAATCCGCCGGCGACCCAGTCATCCATGAAGTCCAGGTAATCCATATCGCTGTCTCCAGCCATGCCCAGGCCGGCGGATCGCGCCGTGAACGGGGAAGGGAAGGAACGCGAGACGGCCGCCCGCATCGGCGTCGCGGCGAAACGCGCGTACTCCGGGAGGTCCGGCGGGAATTCAGCCTCCGCGAGCGGTTCCGCGGTCGGCGCTGCGTACACTACCTTCCAGCTTCCCTTGTCCAGCGGATCGAAGCCCCAGGTGCCCTGTTCCGCGTCGTAGAAAAAGTACAGCATGCCGTCGTCCGGCAAACCCGCGTCGCGCGCCTCGGGCGGCAGCCGGGAGCAGTCGATCTGGGCGATGAACGACAGGCTCTTCCCGTTCCACGCCGGCCACTCGAAGCCAGGCGGCATGCGGGGCTTGCCGCCCACGGTCGCGGCCCCGTCCGGTGCGTCCGCCCCGCCCGGTGAGCCGGCCGGATGCAGGCGGACCGACGGCAGCCCGGTGTCCCAGATGGCTCCGGAGTACGCATCCAAGCCGTGGAACCGCGTCAGCTCGAGGAATCGCCGCTTCTCGGCCGTGTCCAGAGACGCGTCGGATGACGCGCAGCCTGCGAAGAGGATGACGGCCGAAAGGATCGCAAACGGTTTCATCATGCAGCCGTCATGGCAGGCGGAAGGCTTCCATGGCCGCCACCGACTTGTCGAAGGGTTTTCCCAGCCGCCGCGCGCCCGATCCGGTGACCAGCCAGTCTTCCTCGTTCCTGAACCCGCCCAGGCCTTTCCAGCCGTCCAGTTCGCCGTATTCGATGAATTGCGCGAACTTCCCGGCGGCCTTCCAGCGCTCGATCAAGCCTTCGATGAAGTAGATTCCCGGCTCCACCGTCAGCACCATGCCCGGTTTGACCGGCTTGGCCATGCGCAGGCTCTTGAGGCCGAACTGCGTGCTGCGCGGCTCGCCGTCGTAACCGACCAGCAATTCCCCCAGGCCTTCCATGTCGTGCACGTCGAGCCCCATCTGGTGCCCCAGCCCATGCGGAAAGAACAGGGCATGCGCCCCGGCTGCCACGGCCTCTTCCGGGTCTCCCTTCATGAGGCCAAGCCCCGCCAGTCCCGTCGCTATGGCCCGGGCCGCAGCGAAGTGGGCCTCCCGGTACGGTACGCCCGGCCTGATGGCGGACACCGCCGCCCGGCCCGCCTCCAGCACGATCCCGTAGACCGCGCGCTGCCTGTCGTCGTACCTGCCGCCGATGGGGAAGGTGCTGGTCAGGTCGCCCGCGTATCCGTCGTCGGTCTCCGCCCCGGCATCCAGGAGGAACATGCCGCCGTCCGCCAGGGTGTTGCCGTACCCGTGGTTGTGCAGCACGGCGCCCCTGGTCGTCGCGATGGGCGGAAACGAGGGCATCCCGCCCCCGGCCAGGGCCACCCGGTATGCGGCGGCCATCAGCTCAGCTTCGGTCATGCCCGCTCGCGCTGCCCGGACGACCTCCAGGTGCATGTCTATGGATATGTCCACCGCCCGCTCGATGCGCCCGATCTCGCGGTCTTCCTTGATCTCCCTGAGGGCAATCGCCGCCCGCACCAGGGGCATGGACGCGCCCGAGGCGACGGCCCCCGGATCGGTTCCCGCCAGCGCTGCCAGCTCGGCGGCCGTTTCCGCGCGGTAGGGCGGCAGGTAGAGGAGACGCCTGCCCGCGCAGTCGGCTGCCAGGCGGTCCCGAGGCGATACCCGCTCCACGCCGGCGGAGTCGGCCTGTTCCCGCACCGACGGCCGGGGGCCGGTCCACACCAGCATGTCCTCGGTCAGCTCGTCGGCGTACAGGGTCGACTCGCCCGTCGCCAGGTCGACGGTCGCCGCCAGGTCCGGCTCTGCCAGGGCGAAAAAGTACAGGAAGCTGGAATCCTGCCTGAAGCGGTAGGCGTTGTCCGGGTAGTTCATGGGACTCTCGCGGTTGCCGGGGAACACGAGCAGTCCGTTCCGGAGCGACGGGTCGTCCCCGGCGGCCAGCGAGGAGAGGAGCGCCTTCCGGCGCGACGAGTGGACTGATGGTTCGAACATGGGGAGCATGGTAGCGCCGGCCCGGCGGGCCGTCAACCGAGCTGGCGGAGCCTCATTCCTCGATGAGCATGGCCTTCTGGCTGGAATCGATGTTGTTGAGGAGGGTCATGAGCTTGTCCTTCTCCATCAGGTCGATCAGCCGCGCCTCCACGAACTTCTTGGCCTCGTCGGAGAACACTCCCGCGGTCACGCAGTAGCCCTTGCCGGCCTTGAGATCCTTGATCCGCGCGTGGAAGTCCCGGAGGACCAGCTCCCCGATGGTGCCGGTGGAGCGGATCAGCCGGAACAGGACCACGTCCGACCAGCGGCTGGTTTCCACCTCCGCCAGGATGTCCGCCCAGTCGTTCTTCTGGACGGATATGTCCGTGATCTTGACCTTTGCCTTGGGGAAGAAGCTCAGGGTGATCTTGCGGCAGAGCGTGATGAAGTCGCTGGTGGCCGAGAGGAGGAAGACCTGCAGGTTCCGGTTGGAATTGAGCTCCTTGTACCGGGACAGCTGGGTGGCCACGTCCTTGTAGTTGGGGTAGATCTGCTGGATCTCGTTCATCAGCGCAACCGCCTTGGAGATTTCCTGCTCCTTGAGGTAGGCGGCGGCCAGCCGGTACTTGATCTCCACCAGCACCTCGACCTTGATGTCGGGGTGACGGAGCCCTATCTCGAAGTCCATGACGGCCTTCTGGAACTGGCGCTGGTTGAGGTGTATGGTGCCGGCGAAGAGGGCGGCGCTCGGACCCAGGGCCGGGTCGGTGCGCAGGTGGCTGAAGACGCGTATGGCCTGGTCGTCCTGGTTCAGCTCGTGGAAGCACTCCCCCATCGCGAAGAGGCTTTCCTTGTCGTCGGGCTGGAGGTCAACGGCCTTCCTGAGCGCTGCCAGCGCGTCCTTGTAGTTCTTGGTCTTGAACAGGGAGTGGCCCAGGTAGCGCTGGGTCATGGCGTGTTCCGGGTTGAGCCGGACGGCGGCGCGCAGGTAGATCATGGCTCGCTCGTACTGGCGGCGCTGGAACTCCAGGTAGCCCAGGTTGAAGCAGGTCTCGAAATCATCCTGCTTGACCGCGTGCGCGACCACCAGGCCCTTGTAGGCGTCGTCCAGGCGGTTGAGCCTGAGCGCCGTCAGGCCGTAGCGCCGGTTGACCGTGAACTCGTCGATCTCCGGATTGCCGGCGGCCACTTCCAGGAGGGCCTCGTAGATCTTGCAGGCTTTCTCCCACTGCTGCTCCGCGTAGTAGACCTCCCCGAGGGCGAGCAGGGCTTCCGGATCCTTCGGGTTCTGGGCCAGCCGCCTGTTGGCTTCCTTGAGTATCTGGGCGTGGTCCTTGGCCTTGAACGCCTTGCCCCGCTTTGCCTTGGGTTTTCCCTTGGAGAAGAAAATTCCCCCCATCAGGACGACCAGTGAAAGGAAGATTACGACCACTACGATGGGCAGGAGATCCATGGGCATAGTATCGCGGGCGGGAAGAGCGGTTGTCAAGAAACGCGGGCCGGGGGGAGGCTGCAGGCCGCCGATCCGCCACGCGGGGGCCAAAAGACAAAAACCCGCCCAGCGGACAGGCCGCGAGGCGGGTTCAGGCTTTCAGGTTCCGTTCGCGCCGGCGGACCGGCGCGTCATGAACTACCAGCGGTTGCCGTAGTCGCGGCGGGGCGGGCGCTCGTTGGCCTCGTTGACCCGGAGGGAGCGACCGTCGAGCTCGCGGCCGTTGAGGCCGGAGATGGCGGCCATGGCGGCGTCATCGGCGGACATTTCGACGAAGCCGAAGCCCTTGGAGCGGCCGGAATCGCGATCGATCACGATGTTCACGGACTGGACGTCGCCGTACTGGGAGAACGCGGCGCGGAGGCCGTCCTCGGAGGTGCCGTAGCTGAGGTTTCCGACGTAGAGTTTCTTAGCCATGAGAAGGTCCTTTTCCCGGAACGATGCCGGGCAGTGAGATGGTCGTGGAACGGAGTCGGGAAAGGAGGCCAGAAAGAGAGCTACGCGGTGATGCGAGATTCGCCGGGAGACAAGCGGAGTTGTTCACGTTATTAATTCGGCAAGAATCCAACAGGTTCACGGTCCTCAAAAACACGATTCGTTTCCAACAGTAAGGAATATATACGCGCCGGAATAGTTTGTCAAAGGGTTTGTCGCGGAAACAGGCGAATAATCGACCCTTTCAGCGCAATATTGTCGTTCCGGTCCCCATTCAGTACACTATTTACTGATATCACCGCGGCCCCGGGAGACAACCATGAGAATCGGACTGTTCGCTGACTCGTACACGCCACAGGTGAGCGGCGTGGTCACCGTGCTGCGCACCCTCAAGACGGAGCTGGAAAAGCGGGGGCACACCGTGTTCGTGTTCACGGTCGAGCACGAGGACGCCGTCCCCGACCCTACCGTCATCCGGGTCAAGTCCATCCAATTCCCCAACGAGCCCCAGCACCGGATCGGCTTCTTCAGCTATTCGGAGATCATAAAGAAGGCCAAGGAGTGCCGGCTGGACATCATCCACACCCATACCGAGTTCAGCCTGTACATAGCCTCCCGAATCGTCGCCCGGAAGCTCAAGATACCCAGCATCCACACCCTGCACACCTACTACCTGGACTACCTGTACTACGTGCCCCTCCTGGAGCCCTTCCTCAAGCGCAATGTCCACACCATGCTCAAGCGCGTGCTCCGGAGCCAGAAGTGCGTCGTCGCCCCGTCGCGGAAGATCTACAACTACCTTTCCGAGCACGGCTGCACCCTGCCCATGAAGATAGTCCCCAACGGCATCGACCTGTCCGCCTTCCACTCCGGCCAGCCCGGCCAGGAAAAGGGCGAGGTGGAGGCGTTCCGGGCACGCTACGGCATCAAGCCGGAGGACAGCCTGATAGTGTTCGTGGGGCGCCTGGCCGTCGAGAAGAACATATCCGTGCTGCTGGACAACTTCAGGAAGATCCTGGACGGCAAGCCGGACGCCAAGCTCCTGATCGTGGGGGACGGCCCCGACCGCTTCTCCCTGGAAGCCTACGCGCGAGAGCTGGGCGTGGACAAGAGCGTGCGGTTCTGCGGCTACCTGCGCTGGCCGGACGAGGTCAGCACCTGCTACGCCGCCTCGAACCTGTTCATGAGCGCGTCCCACAGCGAAGTCCATCCCATCACCTTCATCGAGGCGATGGCGGCCGGCCTGCCGGTGGTCTGCGCGGCCGACATCAGCGTTGCGGACATGGTCCTGGACGGGGACAACGGCTACGCGGTGCAAAACGACCACGAGCTCTGGGAAAAGGCCCTGATGGTCCTCCGGGACAGGGACGACGCCGCCCGCATGGGCAAGCGCTCGCGCGAGCTGTCGGAGCACTACTCGGTGGGCCGCTTCGTCGAGTCCATGGAGAAGCTCTACGTCCAGTACGCCAAGCATCCCTGAGCGGGCGGCTGCCGGCTCCCGGACGTAAAAAAAAGCCGAGGCCGGGGAACGCATCCCCGCCTCGGCTTCATCATGCTGCCTGATCCTCGAACGGCCTGTCGCCGTGCGCGTCCTTTCAGAAAAACAGCCCGAGCGCCGCTACCAGTTCCAGATCCGCCTCGACCATGGCCGAGGCGGTGCCGTTCAGCAGGTTGGACAAGTCCCATCCCGCGGAAATGCGCAGAAAGTCCGTACGCCTGGTATCCAGGGTCATCAGGATCTCCCCGCCTGCGGTCACGAGGAGGGTGCCTGGATCCCCGAAAGCCCTGCCCGAGGACAGGATCACGGCCCCGTCGCTCAGCGCGGCGAGGGTCAGGTGGATGGGCAAGCCATCGTTCCGGAACAGGATTCCCCGCGCCAAGGTCACCGGCAGATCCATGCGCCAGGACAGTCCGGCAAAGCCGCTGACCGGCCTGAGAGAATCGGACACGCCCCTGAGCCGCCCGGCCCAGCCCGCGTCCTCGGCAGACAGCCAATCCAGCGCGGCCGTCGCGTCGAACCCCAGGGTCTCCCCGAGGCGGCAGGCCCAGCGCATATCCGCCCCCGCCGACGCGAAGACGTCCGGCAGGTTCAGGTCCACGGTACCGACGAGATCGGCGCTCGCGAACAGGCCCTGGGCCTGTCCCTCGATCCAGGAGAGCTCGCCGGCGGTGAACAGGAGCGACCCTTCCAGCGAGGAGCGGGTGGTCGCGCTCGAGTAGAAAGCCGCCATCCCGGCGTACAGGTGCAGGGGCAGCTCCCCGAAGTCCAGGGGCTCCGCCGCGATCCGGAATTCGGCGCTTGCCCGGTCCGCCACGTCCAGGCTGGTGATGGACGTCGCTCCGGCCATCCAGGGGAAGGGGAACCTGCCGGCGAAGCCGAACGCCAGGTCGACCAGGATGTTCTTGTCCGACATCCCGTTCCTGGCGCGCTCGTAGCCGATGGCGGCCTGGAAGGCCAGGTAGGCCGTAATGTCGTCGCCCGACTCGGCGAACACCCGTCCCCAGGCGAAGGACGGCAGGCCGTAGATCATGCCGTCAGACAGACCCGCCTCCAGCCCGACGCGCGATTCCCGTCCGCCGCGGCCATCCACGAGCGCGGGCAGGGCGAAGGCAGGGCTTCCATGCGCGAAGGAGGCTCCGGAAAGGGGCCGGGCGACGACGGGACGCGCACCGGACGCGAGCCGCTCGTCCGGCAGGGGAACCAAATCCAGGGCGCCCGAACGGCCCGGCAGTCGGACCGACAGGAGGAAGCTTCCCGCACGCCCGGGGATTTCCTCAAGCAGGGCGGATGCTTCGGGACCGGCGGCTGGATCCGCGTCCAGCGCGTCGTTCAGGGACAGGACCCAGAGCTCCAGCTCGGCCTCGTCAGGGAACGACAGGCCGGCACGCACGCCGCGGAGCGAAGCGATGCCCTGGAGTTCGGTGACCGAATCGCAGACCCACTCCACCCGCCCGATCACGGGACCGGTTCCGGACTGGGCGGACACCGCACGGGGAGGCAGGATCAGCATGGCGACCAGGAAGATGCTCGGTGTCAACACGGAACGTTTCATGGCATCCCTCAGAAGTGCAAGCCCAGGCCCAGCCAAATTTCCAGGAGCTCGCTCTTGAAATCCTCGGTCTCGAGGTAATCGCCCAGGTCGTAGCCGAGCGACAGACGGTAGGTGAAGGCGCGAGCCTTGGCCGGGTAGACGATCAGGTCCAGGCCGCCGCAGAAGATGCTCGCGTCAGGGCCGGAGAACGATGAATCGGGATCGGGACGTACCAGGCCCAGGTCGATGAAGGGCACGAGGTGCACCTCGGCCTCGAACATGGACGCGTCGAAGAACCTTCCCTGGGCGAAGTTGACCGGCAGTTCCGCATTGAGGACGATGCCCGCGTCTCCGTATCGCGCGTTGCCTCCTCCGCGGACCAGCGAACCCCAGTCCCAGGTGGAGGCGCGGTCCCAGAAGGTCCAGTCCGCGAACCAGCGACCGGTGAGGCGCAGGTTGATGCCCGCCACGCCAGCAAGGCTCCCGAAGGCGCTCCCGTCCAGGCTGAAGGCCAGCTCCTGCGCGTCCGCGGCGGGCAGGAAGGGGTGCCAGCCCCAGGTGGCCCGCGCGGAACCCGAGAAGCCCTTCCTGAAGTTCCCGTCCAGGTCGACGCGTCCGGTACCGACCGACTGGTCCAGCACCAGGGCAAAATCAGCGTCGTCGGTGCCCGCGGGGTCGGCCGTGGCGTAGACCTGTACGGAAGGTTTCCAGGAGAGCGCGCCCGACCAAGGCAGGCTCGCCAGGTTCACGGAAGCGGAGCTGCCGACCAGGCCTTTCAGCACAAAGGTCGTCTCGTCATCGAACCTGGACGTGAAGGAGGGCGTGAGCCAGGCCGAGAGACCTATGTCCGTGTCGAACAGGGCACGGGCCGTGGCCGACGCGACGACCGTGTGGCGATCGTAGCTCCGGGCATAGGCGTACGACAGATCCGGTCCCCAGGACCAGGCCAGCCCCAGCCAATCCGCGTTCCAGCGCGCTCCCAGGGCCGCGCTCGCATTGGGCGCGGGGGATACGCCCTCGCCCAGGGACAGGTCCCCGGAGAGCGAGGCAGTCCACTCCGTTCCGGCCAGCTCGAACGGCAGGGAGAAGTCCCCGCCAAGAGTCACGAGGCCATCCTCGACGAACCACTCGGCGTTGGCCG
>JAKLIU010000310.1 GCA_022709445.1 Spirochaetota bacterium
GTGCGCCCCAGCGGCACCGAACCCAAGATCAAGTTCTACATCCTGGCCCGCACGGCCGTCGGCGACAAGGGCCTGGACGGGGCCCGCGCGGACAGCGCCATCAAGATCGGGGCCATAGAGGCGGATATACGCAAGGTGCTGGGTTGAGCGGGGGCGGCCACGGTCCGGGCTCCGGCCGCAACTGGTCCGGTTCGCGCTCCTATGCGCGGGAATCGGGATCTGCGGCCTCCCGGGACCGCCGCCTGTCCGCGGAGGACCTGGACGGCCTGCACCGGCTCCTGGCCGCCTCGTCCTTCACCGCCTTCGACTTCGAGACCACCGGGCTGGATCCCGCACGCGAGCGGGTGGTGGAGCTGGGGGCGGTCCGGTTCCGCCTGTCGGAGGAGGCGGGGAGCTGGATCCCGACGGTGGAGGCCGAGTTCTCCAGCCTGGTCAACCCGGGCAGGCCCATCCCGCGCGAGGCCGGAGCCATCCACGGCATCAGCGACCTGGACGTGTCCTTCTCGCCTTCCTTCGCCGCCCTCGCCGGCGACTTCTTCCGCTTCCTGGGCGACTCGGTCCTGGTGGCGCACAACGCGCCGTTCGACCTGGGCTTCCTGGCGGCCGAGACGGCCCGCGCCGGCCTTGAAATGCCGCCCAATGCGGCGTATGATACGATAGTGCTGGCGAGGACCGCGGTACCGCACCTGCCCAGCTACGCGCTTTCCGCCCTGGCCAGGAGCTTCGGGATCGATCAGAAGGACGCCCACCGCGGCGCCGACGACGCCAGGGTGTGCATGGAGCTCTTTGTCCGGTGCGTCGCGCTGATCTTTCGCTGAAGTATTTTGTTCGACAATATTGTCGAATTCGACATTTTTGTCGGGCGTTTTTTCGATTACATGCCCATCGTGTTTGGCAGGCCAAGCGCGCGAACGAGCGGCCACCAGCTAGTTCCTTGCCTGGCATGCAATTAAAATTCCACCAAATTTGCTAAAGTTTTCAGTTTTCTCCCCCCTCCTCGGCACGGTTCTTGCCGATATATCGATGGGGAGTACTGGCATTTTCCCCGTTGGCAGTTCCTTTTGTTAAGGAAATGTCTTCCGTTTTGAACTATATTAGAGTTATTGCACATTATTGCCGGCGGATGCCGGCAGTGATCGCCGAGGCCCCGCACCGGAGGAACCTATGGACACGAACACCACCTTGAACCGCACGCTCAAGAACGCCCTGGCCGCGCTCCTGATCGCAGTGGCCATACTGGGTCTCAGCACCTGCAAGGCGCCCTTCGGCCTCGGCGGCCAGGTGGACATCGGCGCGCCCAGCGTGGACATCGACTCCCCGGTCCGCGATTCCTACCACAACAGCGACTTCACGGTCTCCGGAAGCGTGACGGACGACCTGTCCGTCAGCTCGGTGGTCGTGCGCGTGCTGGCCAAGAACGGGACCGTGCTGGGTTCCTACCCGGCCACGGTGACGGGCACGTCCTACTCCGCGCTCATCCCGGCCGGTTCGGCCCCTGCGCTGGAAGGCTACGTGGTGCTGGAAGCGGTGGTGACCGACTCGAGCGCCAAGACCTCCAAGGACAGCACCTCCGTATCCATAGACCGCAAGGGCCCGACCGTCCTGGTCACCAGCCCCCTGACCCAGTCGCCGGACACCCCCATCCAGACGGACTACATCGACATCAAGGGCGAGGCCTTCGACCACTCCCCCATCGTCGGCGTCAGCGTCACCGTGGTGGATTCCGCGGGCGCCCCCATCACCGGCAGCCTGGCCACTTCCACCCAGCTGGCGGACGGCACCAACACCTGGACCACCCGTTTCATGCTCAAGGGCGCCATAGCCGGCCTGGCCGACGGCTCCTACTTCTACGACGTGGTCGTGGAGGACGAGGCGGGCAACGTGAACAGCTACTACTTCCACCGCACGGACATCATAGCCGTCAAGGACGCGGGAGCCACCTTCCCGTCCATGGACGAGATCGGCAAGCTGGACCAGGACGGCACGGCCGGCGTCTCCGGCATCACGGCCCTCGAGCTGCAGGGCGTACGCATCGCCCTCCTGGCCGACTACGGCGACTTCCTGTACGAATCCGACCCCCAGATCGTATTCGACTACGCCAGCATAGCCACCACCGGCACCGTGGACGAGAACACCCTGGCGCCCAAGTCCAAGATCACCGGTGCCATACTCCCGCCCACCGGCACCGGTGCCATCGACCGCTCCACCGTGGTGGCCAGGATCTACAACTACGACACGGCCGCCCTGGTCACGACCATCTCCAACACGGCCCTGGACGACGAGACGGACAACATCAAGGTGACCACCGTCGGCAGCGCGGCCAACTTCTCCGTCACCCTCAAGGACGGGGTGACGGACCTGCCCCCCGGCAAGTACACCATCAAGATCACCGCGTCCACGGATACCGGCCTCTCCAAGGAGAGCAACGCCTCGGCCTTCACCATCGACGCGGAGACCCCGTTCTTCGAGGAAACGGCCCTGGATCCATCGGTCCCGGCCAACCTGTTCCAGAGCGCCCCGTTCAATTTCGACTTCAACGCCTCCCACTCGACCGCCCTGGACACCATCGAGATCGAACAATCCTTCAACGGAGCCGCCTGGGAAACCGCCCAGACCATCAACGCGGGTCCCGGCCTGGGCTACACGGGTTCCAGCGCTTCCATGCCCTGGAACGGTTACGGCGACGGCAGCTACAGCTACCAGATCACCCTGAGCACGGTCAGCGGCAAGCAGTCCGTGATCCTGCGCAACATCACCTACGACACTACCGATCCCATCCTGTCC
>JAKLIU010000311.1 GCA_022709445.1 Spirochaetota bacterium
GTCCCCGGCCAGCGACCGCATGGGTTTGCGCCTGCAGGGGCCGGCGCTCAGCCACGTCCGCGGGGCCGGCATCCTCTCCGGCGGCGTGCGTACGGGTACCGTCCAGGTGCCGGGGGACGGGCAGCCGCTGGTGCTGATGCCCGACCGCCAGGCCACCGGCGGCTACGCCCGCATCGCGCATGTGGCCACGGCGGACCTGCACCTCCTGGGCCAGGCGCGGCCTGGGGACCTCCTCCGCTTCAGGGAGATCGGCCTTGCGGAGGCGCGCGGCCTCCTCCTCGACGCACGGCAGGAGCTCGGGCGCATCGCGCGGGAACTGGAGCTGGCCCGGTCCTTCAAGGTCAGCCTGTGCGGCCTCGACTACCTGGTGAGGGTGCTTCCCGCGGACTGAGGCCGCCGGCCGGTTTGACAGCGTGGCGGCGCGGCCTACACTTGATCATATCGGCGGGCTGCATGGATGGAGGCGTGGATGGTCGTCAAACCGGCTGGCGCGGCGGGGGCGCCGGGAACGCGGAGCTCACGTCACATGAGACCGGTGTTCGTCCTTGCCCTGGCGGGATGGACGCTGGCCGTCTTCCTCTCGTTCGCCTTCATGGCCTGGCGCGACAGGCAGGCGGAACTGCAGACCGCCGAGGCCGTGGCCCTGGACAACTTCAACAAGGACCTCCTGATCAGGCGCTGGGCGGCCACCCAGGGCGGGGTCTACGTGCCCGCGAGCCCCGATGTGCCGCCCAATCCCTACCTCGCGGACATTCCCGAGCGGGACCTGCAGACGCCGTCCGGCCGGTCGCTCACCCTGGTCAATCCTGCCTACATGACCCGTCTCATCCACGAGATGTCCAGGACCCAGTACGGGATCCGGGCCCACATCACCAGCCTGGACCCGATCCGGCCGGAGAACGCGCCCGACGGCTGGGAGGCGGATGCGCTGCGGTCCTTCGAGGCGGGCGCTGCCAAGCGGGTTTCCCTGGAAGCCATGGAGGACGGCACCTACCTGCGGTTCATGCAGCCCATGGTGACCGAGGCCAGCTGCCTCAAGTGCCACGGGGCCCAGGGGTATCGCGAGGGCGACCTGCGCGGCGGCATCAGCGTCTCGGTCCCCTGGGCTCCCTACGGCGACATCCTCAGGCGGCAGACGGCAGGGGCCGCGCTCAGCCACCTGGCGGTATGGGGCCTGGGAGCGGCGGGCCTGCTGGGTTTCCGGCGCAGGCTTTCCTTCGCCTTCGCGCGGCTGGATCGCACGGAAGACGAGCTCAGGCTCGCGCTGGACGGGAAGGAAACCCTGCTCAGGGAGCTGCACCACCGCACCAAGAATTCGCTCAACATGATCATAGCCATGCTGGACCTGCAGGCCGCGGAGCACCCCGGGAACGACGGCGTGAAGCGGCTGGTCGGCGAGACGGACATGCGCATCCGCTCCATGTCCCTGGTCCACCAGATGCTCTACCGGAAGGACAAGGCGGGAACCATCAGCCTGGACGAGTACGTGCGGGAACTGGCGACCGGGCTGAAGGCAGGCTTCCCCTCCCTCGAGGGCAGGGTGGAGCTGGAGCTCCGGCTCGGTCCCATGGAGGCGGCCGTCGACCTGGCCATACCCCTGGGTCTGGCGCTGAACGAGCTCCTGACCAATTCCTTCAAGTACGCTTTTCCCGGCGAGGCCCGTGGAACGGTTTTCCTTGAAATGGCCCAGGACGCTTCTGGCGGACTCGCGGTCAAGTACCGGGACGACGGGGTGGGCCTGCCTGCCGGCTTCGACTCCAGGAACCAGCCTTCCCTGGGGCTCAAGCTGGTCCACGGCATCGTGGAGGACCAGCTGCGCGGCAGCATGGAGCTGTCCGGGACGGACGGTTTCCGCTGCGAGTTCTCCCTGCCCGCGCCCAAGCGCGCCTGATCAGGCCGCCATGGGGCCGGGCGCGCCGGGGTGGGGGAAGGACTGGCGCGCGAGCGTCCCGGGGCTTGCGGATCCAGCGGCGGCATGCTTCCATGGACGCATGAAGAATCGTTCCGCATCCAGGATCGTCACGGTCCCCGTCGTCGCGGCGCTGGTCGCCGTCTCCTTCATGGCGCTTTCCTGCGCGCCGGCGCCAGAGCCGATCGCCTTTCCCAGGATCGACCGCCGGCCGCCTCCCGGGCTTTGGGGCAGGGAACCCCTCGCCGCGTTGCCGGCGCCCGATCCGTCGTCGGAGGATCCCTTCCAGGTTGACTTGCGGAGCATGGATCTCTCCGCCCTGGATCTTTCCGCGCCCGGCTCCGCCGACATCCTGTCGGAGGCGGACTTCGACACGCGCACGCTCTGGCCGCCCGCGGAGCGCATGCCGGCGGGCTTCGACCGGGAACGGGTGATGGAGACGGGCAGGAATCCCGGCCTGGGCATCCGCTCCCTGCACGCGTGTGGCATCGACGGCAGGGGAGTGGGCATAGCCATCATCGACCAGCCCCTGCTCACGGACCACGCCGAGTACGCCGCCAGGCTCAGGCTCTACGAGGAGATAGGCATCACGCCTCCCTTCGAGAGCCAGATGCACGGATCCGCGGTGGCTTCCATAGCCGTGGGCAAGACCACTGGCGTCGCGCCGGGAGCCGACCTGTACTACATCGCCGAGTTTTCGGGCAAATGGGATCCGGTGGCCGGCAAGGCCGTCAGGAATTTCAGCGACAAGGCCGAGGCAGTCAGGCGGGTCCTGGAGATCAACCGGCAGCTGCCCCGTGAGCGAAGGATCCGCGTCATCTCCATCTCGGTGGGCTGGGGTCCGGAC
>JAKLIU010000312.1 GCA_022709445.1 Spirochaetota bacterium
CGCTACTTCAAGCGCCGCCTCAAGCTCAAGGACATAGAGAAGCAGAAGTACTACGTACCCGCCGACAAGTTCGACCAGGTCGCCGTGAAGGCGGTCTTCAAGAACGGCATACTGCGCATCACGGTGCCGCCCAAGGACAACGCCGAGACCCCGGAAGGCGTCCGGATAGAGATAGTCAAGGACGGGGACTGAACGAGCGCCCTGCGTGATGAAAAAGAAAGCCGTCGCCCATGCGACGGCTTTCTTTTTGCCCGGGCCTCGTCAGGCCGCCGGCCTGGCGTGCCTCCCGTTCAGCCGCCTGCTGAAATCCTCCAGGTGGCTGATGATGAAAACGGTCCCGTAGGTGGAGACCACCAGGCCCAGGACCAGAGAGAGCGGCAGGGTGAACCGGGTGCCGTACTGGCTGCCCAGGATGCCGAAGGACGAAAGCAGGGGCAGTATCACCATTCCGGCGAGTATCAGCAGCCCGGCGGCCAGCCAGTCCCTCATGGAAACGATCCGCCGCGGAGCGGGGAGGAAGGGCAGCAGCGCGGACAGCCGCGGCGCCAGATCGGCCGAACAGGCGAGCTCCGGCAGGCGGAGGAGGGAGAGCGCGGCGCGGACTGAGGCGGCCTCGGCCGCGCAGGACGGGCACTCCTCGGCATGGGACAGCGCCTCCGCACCGCGCGGCCCGTCGTACGGGCTGCCCTCGGCCCGGTCCAGGGCATCCAGGAAATCATGGCAGTTCATGGGCTCTCCCCTTCCTCCAGCCCCAGGGCCAGCCGCAGGTCGCGCTTGGCCCTGAACACGTGGGACTTGATGGTATTCACCGGGAAACCGGTGGCCTCGCTGATATCGGCGTAATTCATGCCTTCCCGGAAGTACAGCTCCAGGCAGATGGCGTACTTCTCCGGCAACGCGGCCATGGCCCTGGAGAGCGCCTGGACGCTCTCGGTCCTCAGGTGCTGGTCCTCCGGGGACAGTGTCCGTTCATCCTCGGGATCCGAAACCAGGGGCTCGTACCGGCCGGCCCTCCGCTTGGCGTTGATGCCCGCATTGTAGGCGATCCTGGTCAGCCAGGTGGCGAAACTCGACCGGCCCCGGAAACCGGCCAGGCCGACGTAGGCCTTGACGAAGACGTCCTGCGCGAAGTCCTCGGCCGCGTCGGCATCCCTGAAGAAACCCCAGCCGAGCCTCAAGAGGCGGCGCTGGTGGCGCCTGACCAGGACGGCGAAGGCCTCCCCGTCGCCGTCGAGGACCCGGGCGACGACCTCATCATCCGGAGCGTCCGGAGAGAGGGTCGTCATGCGCCCCGGTGTCTGGATCGGAGGGCGTAGAACGCGAGGAAGCCCGCGCCTATGGCCAGGGGGATGAGTCCCCCCAGCAGGCTGTAGCTGAAGCCGGAGATAGCCAGGAACACCGCCCCGAGCGTCACGCCCAGGGCGGCGAGCAGTATGCCCGCCAGCAGGCAGAAGGTGTCCAGGTCCAGGGGCACGGGCGAGTAGAGGCCCCGGTCTATCATGAGCATGCGCTCCCGGTGTCCCCACAGTATGTAGAAGAACACCACGACGCTGCCCATGACTATCCCCACGATGGGGATGATGGAAATGATCACCTGCGACGCTACGGACGGTTCCTGCATGATTGCTCCAGCTTGGTACGTTGGCTTTCCGGGTTCCGCACACCCTCTACTGGTTGGACGCGAACCGGCCGCCGCGGTTGCGCGCGACCGGCCGGATTGTGACGTTACATGAGGGTCCGAGTGGCGATTATGTCCACTCCGCTGCCCTCGTGGTCCTTTACCAGCACCTGGCCGCGCCTGACCGGGAGGCGCACCTCCAGGGCGTAGATCGCGGCAAGGAGGGCGGGCACGCCTTCCTTGGGGTAGGCCGCGCTGGTGCGGACGGGCAAGCGCGCTATGGCGTCGAGGCCGTCGCCCGACGCACCGGCCCGGCCCTGCCCCGCGATGCGTGCCGTGGCACTCACCACCCGCTTGGGCGCGAGCAGCTCCTCGTTGGCGTACCTGATGCCGCGAGGGCATCGGTTGCCGGACACGGCCAGGGAGCCGTCGTCCAGCCGGCCGACCTTGAGATGGCAGCCCAGGGGGCAGGTGATGCAGACAAGTTCGGTATCCATGGGTGCCGCCTCAGGTTATCAGGATTTCCACGACCGGGTCCGGAGCGCCCAACGCGCCCTGGAGCTCGGCCGCGCCCAGCTCGACGCTGATCATTTCGGAAGGCTGGATGTGGGTCATCTTGCGGGAACGCACCACGCGGTTGTTGACCTTCACCTCCAGCAGGGCGTCGTTCTTGACGATGAGCGTGCGCAGGTAGAGCTTGTTGTCCCGGTCCAGGCACACCCGGCCCGGGGCCACGTAGCGCACGTTCGGCCCCGCCTTGATGCGGGCCTCCTTGCGGTGCTTCTCCCCCTTGAGCCAGGCGGCCGCGCTGGCGCCCGCCCTGCGCGACTCCTCCACCACGTAGTCGACCAGGTCGTGCACGTGCAGGACGTTGCCGCAGGCGAAGACGCCCGGCAGGCTGGTCATGAGCATGGAGTCCACCGAGGGGCCGTTGGTCATGGGGTTCATCTCCACCCCGGCGGTCTTGGACAGCTCGTTCTCGGGCACCAGTCCCACGGACAGGAGCACGGTGTCGCAGGGAATGGTGAAGGCCTTCTCGTGCTGCAGGGCTCCGTTCTCTATCGGGGTGATCTCCACGCCCTCCACCCTGTCGCGGCCCGTGATGCGCGTGGTCAGGTGCGAGAGGTACAGGGGG
>JAKLIU010000313.1 GCA_022709445.1 Spirochaetota bacterium
GACCGTTTCCCTGAGGATGAGCCGCGCGTCGTCCCGGTCCAGGGCGCGGAAGGGCACGATGGCGTCGAAGCGGTTGAGGAGCTCCACCGGGAAGGCCTTCTTGAGGGCGGCCAGGGGCACCGCCGCGCGGGCGCGCTCGTCGGCGCCGAAGCCGATGGGAGGCACGGCCTCCGAGCCGACGTTGCAGGTGGCGACTATCGTGATGGACGCGAAGGACAGGTTGCGGCCGGTGGAATCGGTGGCCCGGCCGGCGTCCAGGATCTGCAGGAACAGGCGGTGCACCTGGGGATGGGCCTTCTCCAGCTCGTCCAGGAGGAGCACCCCGCCCGCGCAGGTGGCCACCGCCCGCGTGAGGAGGGGAGCCTCGTCGTAGCCCACGTAGCCGGGCGGCGCTCCCAGGAGCCTGGCGGCGGTGTGCGCGTCGGAGAACTCGCTCATGTCGATGCGGAAGAGGGAGTCTTCCCGCCCGGAGAGCGCGCGGGCCAGGCTCTCGGCCAGGGCGGTCTTGCCCACGCCGGTCGGCCCGGTCAGGAGGAAGGCCCCGTCGGGCCTGGCCGGGTGCAGGCCCAGCTTGAGCTTGGATACGCGCACGGCCTCGCAGACCGCGGCGACGGCATCGTCCTGGCCCTTGATGTCGGCCCGTATGGCGGCTTCCAGGCCCGCCATGCCGGCTGCGTGGTCGATGCCGGCTTCGGCCACCATGTTGGCCATGTCCTTGACGGCGTCCGACAGCCGGGCTTCGGTCAGCACGACCTCTCCGGCGAAGGCTGCCCGGGAACAGGCCCGGTCCAGGGCATCCAGGGCCTTGTCGGGGAAGCGCCGCATGGGCAGGTAGCGCCGGGCGGCCTCCAGGCTGCGCTCGAGCATGGCCTCAGGGATGGCGAGCCCGAAGTGGGCCTCCAGCCGGGGAGCCACGCCTGCCAGGATGAGCCGTGTCTCGTCGTCCCCGGGCTCCTTGACCAGGATGGTCTGGAAGCGGCGCAGGAGGGCGCTGTCCTTCTCCAGGTAGCGGGCGTAGTCGGTGCCGGTGGTGGCGCCGATGCAGCGAATCCTCCCGGAGGAAAGGGCGGGCTTGAGCACCTCCGAGATGGGGTTGTTGGCGAAGGCGGGCACCACCTGATGGATCTCGTCGATGAACAGGAACACGTCCGGCAGTGAGGAGGCTGCCTCCACCAGCTGGGTCATGTTGTCCTCGAGGGCGCCGTGGAGGGAGGTGCCCGCCAGCAGATCCGCTACCCGCACCTCGAAGATGCGGGCGGACTTCAGGCGTTCCGGCACGCGGCCTTCCTTGATGCGCATGGCCAGGCCTTGGACCAGGGCGGTCTTGCCCACGCCCGATTCGCCTATGATCAGGGGATTGGGCTTCCAGAACTTGAGGAGGGCGCTGGCCAGGTCGTCCAGCTCGCGCGAGCGGCCGAAGACGGGGAAGTCGGATTCCGGGGCGGTGAGCTCCTGCCCGAACCGGGCAAGCACGGCCAGGGCCTCGGAGGAGCCGCCGCGCGGGGAGCTCTCCGGCAGGGTCAGCTCGTCCGCCGGTATGGCCAGGGCAGGGGCGGCCTCCACCCTGAAGAAGGGAGCCAGCTCGCCCTTGATGGTGGGCCAGGCCGCGCGGATGAGGTGGCCCGGCTCGACCTTGTCGTCCCCGGCGAGGGCCTCCGCCCGGTCCAGGATGCCGCGGAACTCCCTGGATATCTTGACCGGCCCGTCGTCCGTGCGCGGGCTGCCCGATGCCACCAGGGCGTTGAGGGCCTTGAGCCGCTCGTCGTCCACGGTGGCGTTGTTGCGCCTGGCTATCGCGACTATGTCCGGCAGGGCGGACAGGAGCAGGGCAGCCGCCAGGTCCTTGCTGCCGGTCTCCGCGCCCTCGCCGCGCAGGGCTATGTCCTGGGTCTTCACGAGCACGCCCAGCGCGCTCTCGGAATACTTGTCGTAGCGCGACATGGCCTACTCCTCCAGCCTGACGTCGGAAGCCGACGCCGGCAGCCTGGCCCGGTCGACGCCGGCGGTCTTGTAGAGCCGCTCGGCGCGCCTGGCGTTCTCGGACACTTCCTCGGCCTCGTCCAGGGAACCGGGGCCGCCCTCCATGGCGCTGCGTATGGCGGCATGGTACTCGTCTATGATCTGCACCAGCCCGTTGAGGCAGCGCATGAACTGACGGAGGGTGAGGGTCGAGTCCTCCACGGGGAACTCCACGATGGCGCGTATCTCGCCGTCCCGCTCGTCGTACTCGTACTTTATCAGCTTGCTCCGCCAGCAGACGGACAACAGGACGCGGAACACCTCGGCCCGGTCGGGTCCGTCCGGCGGGTAGTTGTAGAGATTGGGCGCCAGGAGCTTGAAGTACTCGCCTTCCTCGTCCACCCGCACGATGATGAACACGCTGCCGTCCCCGTCCGGGTCGCGGTAGACGTCGGTCGCGAAGCTGGTGCGGATGTAGTCCTCATGGATCGAGTACTTGAGGCCTTCCTGCACCAGGTACGCTTCCAGTTCCGCGAGCGTCGTCGCCACCCTGTCTCCTGCCTTCCGGGGACCGTGTCCCTGCATCAAGTATACGGAAATTTGGAGGTTTTTTAAAGGCGCCCGGGCGCGGGCAGGACGAGTGGCACTCGAAAAGTAGCCGCCGCAGGACAGGGGACGACGCTTGACCGTCCGGCGCCCGCGCCGCGATACTCGGCCCATGGACCAGAACCCCTTCCCCGCGCCCGTTCCCTGCGTCATACCCGCCGCCGGGCTCTCCAGCCGCATGGGCGCAT
>JAKLIU010000314.1 GCA_022709445.1 Spirochaetota bacterium
CTGAAGAAATAGCCCACGCCCCAGCTGACGGTCTGCTTGCCGAAGCGCAGGAAGAGCGCGTCGTCGAAGCTGAAGTCGGAGAACAGCTCGAAGACCTGGGCCTCCTCGAAGGGGTAGGCGGTCTTGACCGAGCCGTAGAAGCGCGCGTCCTGGGCCGGGCGGGCGTCGAAGAACAGGGTGGCCGCAGCCCCGGGCGACAGGCCGTAGGAGTCGGGCGCCAGGGGATCAAAGCCGCTCCAGGGGTCGTCCCATTTCCACTGGGCGTCCAGGGAGCCGGAGAAGGAGCCGCCCACGCGCACCGCGTCGCTCACGAGGAGCGATTCCAGCGGGTCGGCGTCCCCGGCCTCCGGGGCTTCCTCCACCAGGGCGTCCTCGGAGCCGAACAGGGCGTCCTCGTCGAACTCGAAGGAGTCCTGGGCCCAGGCTGCCCCGCCCAGGGCCAGCAGTGCGGCGACCGCCGCCGTCGTCATGCGCGCCTTCATTGGTTCACCTGCTCCAGGAAGGCCTTGGTGAACACGCGGTCGGGCAGGGTGGCCACCGACTGCTCGGTCATGGTCAGCTGGCTGCGCTCGCCGGGGTTGAGCTCGTCCACGATCAGGATCTGCGAAGGCAGCATCTTGCCCTCCAGCTCCACGTACTTGGGGTACAGGGTAGTGCGCATGAGCCTGCCGGACACGCTGTAGGCCTCTTCCTTGAGGAGCATGGTGCGGTCCTTGCGCACGTAGAGCACCAGGCGCTCGTAGGACACGTCCTTGGTGCGGGCCTTGAGATCCAGGATCCACACCGGCACCTTGCCCAGCATGCCGTCCCGGGTGGAGGTCACCTCGTAGTCGTCGGCGGTGCTGCGCAGGGTCAGGTCCGAGTTCTTGGCCTCCGAGCCCTGGATGCTCTCCTTCATGGAAGAGAAGCTGAACTTGCGGCTGGTGGGATCGTAGAACCAGACGCTGTCCTCCTCGCGCAGGTAGCCCTGGCCCTTGTTCACTTCCGGCAGGAGTATCACCATGGTGAACTGGTCCTTGCTGTCGCGGCGGAAGAGCCTGGCCTGGCTGACCGAGTCCTTCTCCCCGGGCTTCTGCGACACGATGGTGTACACCGCGGAGAAGTCCTTGCCGCCGAAATCCTGGATGGCGTCCAGCTCCGCCAGTATCTTCTGCGCGTCCTGGGCCCAGGCCCCGGCGGCGGCCGCGAAGGCCATCGTGGCTATCATGACAAATCGTTTCATCGGTCTACCTTTCTTGGAGGGCGGGCTGACTCCCGGTCCGCCGCGCCCCGTGAGTCATTTCTGCGTGCGCAGGGCCTCGGCCGGCTCCAGGCGCGCGGCCTTCTCGGCCGGGCTGGCCACCGCCAGCAGGGTCAGCGCCGCGATGACGCCTATGTTGAGGAGCGCGCGCAGCGGCGGCAGGAAGAAGGACATGTGGCCGTTCTTGAGTATCAGGAAGGCCGGGCTGTCCATGCCGAAGTCTATGAGCGATATGCCGCCCATGACGACCAGGGCCGCCAGGATGCCGGCCACCGCCCCGCCCAGGGCCAGGAACAGCGCCTCGAACAGGAACATGGACCGCACCCCGCCCCGCTGCACGCCTATGGCGCGCATGGTGCCTATCTCCCTGATGCGCTCGAACATGACCATGCTGAAGGTGTTGGATATGCCCACCATGATGATGACGAAGAGCACCACCAGGATGACGCCGGCCGCCGTGTCCAGGGCGGACACGATCTGCTGGATCTGGGCCAGGGCCTCGTTGATGGTGAACATGCGGTAACGGACGCCCCGCCACTCTTCCTTGGACTGCTCGGAGATGAGCTTCTGGAAGGGCGTCATGGCTCCGTTCTCGTCCTTCTTGCCGCGCTCGAACACGGACACGCTCTCCGACAGGGCCGCGTAGAGGCGGTCGCCGGCCGGCTCGGTCTGCTTGAGCGCGGGCAGGAGTATGCCCATGGACTGGTACTCGCCCGGGGCCAGGCCCAGTAGCTCGTTGACGTAGGGCAGGGCGGCGTAGGAGAACATCTGGCCGAAGATGCCCGCGTCGTGGCTGATGCCGGCGAGCACCAGCTCGCCCACGTTGTTCTGCCCGGTCACGGTCTTCATCTGCACCAGGATGCGGTCGCCCACCTGGGCGTCCAGCTTGGCCGCTATCTTCTCCGACAGGATGATGGCCTGCGGGTCGGACATGGCCTCCCAGGAGCCTTCCTTGAGCATCAGGCGCTCGCGCAGGTACAGCTCGCGGTCCAGTTCCACCCCGGACACGTTGGTGCGTATCTTCTTGCCCTCGAAGATCAGGGTGCCCGAGAATTCCGAGCGGCGCGTGACGTAGCTCGCGTCGATGCCGGAGGCCTCGATGGCGGCCGCCAGCGCGGCGTCGTCGCGTATGACGGCGATCTCCTCGCCGCCGGTCGCGGACTTCTCCGCCCCGCTGATGAATATGTGCCCGGCCATCAGGTGGGAGAAATTCTCCGCCACGTTGGCGCTGAAGGCCCCGGCGAAGCCGTTGATCAGGGTCACGATCATGACGCCGAAGGCTATTGCCCCGCCGAGGAGGAAGCTTCTCTTTTTCTGCCTGTTCAGGTTCCTGAACGCTATGTTGGCTGCCGATTTCATGCGGCGCTCCTATTCGGACTGCATGGCGCGGACCGGCTGGATCCGCAGGGCCACGGCGACGGGGTACACGTGGGCCGCCAGGCCCACCCCCACGATGAGGGCCAGGGCCCCCAGGACGGACCAGGGGTCGATGGCCATGGACAGGACCTTG
>JAKLIU010000315.1 GCA_022709445.1 Spirochaetota bacterium
CCATGTCCCGTCCCACGGTGCCCAGCCCGAAGCTGTAGAGGTTGCGCTTGAAGTAGTCCTTCATGGTCGTGTCTCCTTGCCGCCGGGCGCGGCCTCCGTGCGCGTGACCAGGTAGAGGGTGGAGCCACCGTCGCCCAGCATGCGTATGCGATCGTTGTGGCCGGTGCCCATGAACTGGTTGGCCAGCTGCACGCCCTCCATGAGGAGGTCGCCGCGGGCTGCGTAGCGCTCCCGTGCGTCGGGCACCGCGTGGAAGCGGTTGGCCAGGCGCAGGAACAGGCCGTCCGGGCTCAGGGCCACCGGCATGATGTGCTTGAGGAGCCCGCCGAAGCGCCTGACCGCCATGGACTGGGGCCGGCTCTCAACCGTGTACAGGGCCTTCGGATCCAGGCCGCGCAGGGGCAGGGCGTCCGGTCCCTCGCTGGCCGCGGACAGGGTCTGGTAGAAGCCGGCCACCGCCTCCGAGCCGTCGGGGGACAGGACCTGCCAGTGCCGCTTGTTCGGCTTGGCGGGCTCCAGCCTCCAGAAGGTGCCGTACTGGAAGGTGCGGCGGTGGCGCTTGTAGAAGGCTATCTGCTCGCGCAGTTCGCGCTTCTCCACGGGCGTCAGCCAGGACAGGTCCAGCTCGTAGCCAAGGGAACCGAAGGCGGCCACGTTGAAGCGCGTGGACAGGGCGGTCTCCCTGAGGGTCTGCTGGTGCGGCGAGCTGGATACGTGGGCGCCCATGGAGGAGGGCGGGTAGAGGAGGGACAGCCCGCCCTGTATCTCCAGGCGCTCCACGGGGTCCGTGTCGTCGGATGACCAGACCTGGGGGGAGAAGCAGAGCATGCCCAGGTCGAAGCGGTTGCCGCCGCTGGAGCAGCTTTCGAGCAGGATGTGCGGCCGGGGGCGGAAGATGCGCTCCAGGATCTCGTAGAGGCCCAGCATGTAGCGGTGGAAGAACTCGCCCTGCTCGGCCAGGACCGGAGAGCGGGCATCGCTCAGGTGGCGGTTCATGTCCCACTTGACGTAGGAGGCGCCGGTCTCGTCCAGGACCTTCCCCACGGACTCCACGATATAGTCGCGCACCTCCGGCCGGCAGAGGTCCAGGACCAGCTGGTTCCTGCCCAGGCAGGGCTGCCGCCCCGGGGTGGTCACCGCCCAGTCGGGGTGGGCGCGGAACAGGTCGCTGTCCGGGTTGACCATCTCAGGCTCGAACCACAGCCCGAAGCCCAGTCCCATCCGGCGCAGGCGCCCGGCGAAGTGCGCAAGGCCCCGGGGAAACTTGCGGCGGTTCACCCAGTAGTCGCCCAGTCCGGCGCTGTCGCTGTCGCGCCGCCCGAACCAGCCGTCGTCAAGTACGAAGAGCTCGATACCCAGGCGCTTCGCCCGCCGCGCGAGGCGCAGGAGCTTGCCCTGGGTGAAGTGAAAAAAATAGGCCTCCCAGTTGTTCATGAGCACCGGCCGTTCACGGTCCTTCCACTCCCCGCGCACGATGTGCCCGTTCACGAAGCGGTGGAAGTTCTGGCTCATGCCGTTGAAGCCGCGGTCGCTCACGGTCATGACCGCCTCGGGTGTGTGGAAGCTCTTGCCGGCCTCCAGGTTCCACTCGAAGCAGTGCGGGTTGATTCCCAGCTGGACGCGCACCAGGTCGTGCGGTCCCTTCTCGACGGAGCCGTAGTGGTTGCCGCTGTACACCAGGTTGAAGCCGTAGACCCGGCCCTGCTCCTCGTCGGCCCCGCGCCCGGCCAGCATGAAGCCCGGGTTGTGGCGGTTGGAGCTGGCGCCCGTTGTGGAGGCGTTGACGTACATGCCGTATTCCACCGGGCGCTCGTGGCGGTGCGCTTCCTTGATCCAGGCCCCGTCCAGGGTCACCAGGCGGTAGTCCCGGTCCGGCAGGTCCACCATGGCGCTCATGAGCCTGCGCACGCTCACGGGCTTTTCCCCGTCGTTGCGCAGGACCGCGCGGCGCGTGATTACGTCGCAGTCCGGGTAGACGGTGTAGTAGAGGAGCAGGGTCAGCCGCGCGGCCTCGTCCCCGAGCGTCAGCTCCAGGGTCTGGCACGACGAATCGTCCCCATAGGCGCCCGGCAGGCCATCGGGCGGCAGGGCCCCGGGGACCACGCGGTGCGACCGGTAGATGAAGTCGGAGGCGTAGTCGCCCCCGGGCAGCTTGAGCTCGGCAGGCGGGTGGCGGTAGTCGCCCCTGCCCGTGCCCGACCATTCCAGGCAGAGGTTGTCCAGGCAGTAAGCCGGATCCGACCGGTCGTAGGCCACGGTGGAGCCCAGGCCCACCGAGCGCTTGACCGCCAGCGGTTCGGGATCCTGGTCGGCCAGGGCCGCTCCGTAGTGCAGGTGTTCCAAGTGGCCGAAGGCGCTCAGCCTGAACCAGTAGGCGGTGTTTGCCGTGGACAGGCGGAACAGCCCGTCGCGTACGTCTATCATCGTGTTCCCTCCGTGGACAGCAGCACCGCCTCCCAGGAGAGGAGGGTGCCGTCGTAGGTATCGCGTCCGTGATTGGAGGCCAGCACCGAACCGCCCATGGGGCAGCGGCGCTTCCTGCCCGAGAAGTTGAGGAGCACGGTGACCGTAGCCTGGCCAGCGAGTTCCCGTGCATAGGCGAAGATGTGTCGGGAAATGCGCAGGGTTCGGTACCCGCCTTCCAGCAGTGCCGGGGTAGCGGCGCGCAGCGCGATCATGCGCCGGTACCAGCTCCGCACCGAGCCCGGATCCGCCAGCTGTGCCTCCATGTT